>DJLG01000099.1:7715-17469 GCA_002434915.1 Proteobacteria bacterium UBA6522 | reverse complement strand
CACATGGAAGTTGAAGAGGAACGCAGCATATCCTGGAAATCTTATGAAGATGAAGTTAGGCGTACAGTCAATGACTATATCGGAGTACGCCGTAATGAAGCTGGTTTACGTCATGCATTGCAGACACTGCATGCTTTGGCAAAAAGAGAGCCTGATTTAAAAGCTGATGATCTGCATGGTTTAATGAGAGTCCATGAATCCAGTAGCATCCGGCTTAATGCCGAATTGATGGCAACAGCAGCCCTTGCCAGAGATGAATCAAGAACCGGCTCATCTCACTATCGACTAGATCATCCAGAATCTGACGAAACTAACTGGAAAAAGTTTGTAATAGTTCAAAAAGGCTCAAAAGGAGCTGAAACATCTACCCTCTCAGCAAGTGAACCTCTTGCTGCAGCGTTCGATCGTAAAAGTAGTGCAAGTACATAGGAGAAACTACTAAATGTCTTCCGATGCAAAAGCTATAAAGAAATCCGTACACAACCCAATACGAATAGATCCAGAGACCTGTGTAAAGTGCAACCTTTGTGACTGGATATGCCCTGGAGATTTAATCTACAAAGAAGAAGACAATAGAGAAACTCTTCCAGTGATAGCCTATCCAGATGAGTGTTGGTATTGCGGTCTTTGCCAGTCGATCTGCCCGGTAGATGCAATCACAGTTATTTTTCCCGACCAAATGATTAACTGTCAGACAGACGTCAAAACATTACTTGGTAAAGTCATCGAATAACTACCGATGTTAGAGGCAATTATTTCTGGCCTCACGGCGCTTGCCACTCCCCAAGCCATGCTCTTTATGATCATTGGAGTAAGTTATGGGCTGATGGTTGGAATTCTTCCGGGTCTTGGGGGAATAGTCGCCATTGCACTGCTCCTACCATTCACATATGGCCATGAGCGAGCAGCAACCCTAGCTTTATTACTTGGAGCTCATATAGCTACAATTTGGGGCGGATCAGTAACTAGCATTCTCTTTAAAGTACCAGGTGCTGCCAAAAGTCTCGCCCTTGTATTCGATGGTCATCCCATGACGCAACAAGGTCATGCAAGCCGGGCCTTAGGCGCCTCGGCTACTGCGGCACTATTGGGTGGGCTTATGGGAGCTATCTTCCTAGCATTCAGCATACCCATAGTACGCCCTGTCATGTTGGCCCTTGGTCCAAGCGAATACTTAATGATGGCACTATGGGGTTTAACTATTATTGCCACCTTTAGCGAAGGCTCACTTTTAAAGGGCATGATTGCAACATCCGCAGGAATCATGATTGCCTACGTTGGTATGGATCCAGTAAGCGGTACTCCACGATTCTGGTTTGGCAGTATTTACCTTCTGGATGGAATTTCGTTTCCTGTTGCAATGATTGGCCTTTTTGCGGTTGCTGAAATGATCAAGCTATTCGTCAAGGGCAATACGATGATAAATCGAGTTGCCGGAGAAGAAAAAAGTTCCGTTTTCGATGGCGTAAAAGATGCTTTCAGGCACTGGTGGTTAGTAGTCAGATCAAGTCTTCTAGGCCTATGGGTTGGAGTGCTACCTGGGGTAGGGGCAAGTGTGGGAGGAATTGCCGCCTATGCACAGGCCGCACAAACGTCTAAAACGCCAGAGAGATTTGGTAATGGGGCAGTAGAAGGCGTTATAGCTCCTGATGCGACACTTGGGGCAAATGAAGGTGGAGGTCTAATGCCTACGCTCGCTTTTGGCATTCCTGGTGGTGAAAGCATGGCAATTTTACTTGTTGCCTTTCTTTCTATGGGCATTGTCCCTGGGCCACAGATGCTTACAACTGAACTTGACCTAGTATTTAGCATGGTTTGGATTATTGTTATTGCAAATATAATAACCACTCTTATCGGATTGGCTATTTCATCACGCTTGGCGAGACTACCGACTCTCAATCCCAACATTATGATCCCACTTGTGTTGTCCGTTTGTTTATTTGGTGCCTTTGCCACCCGTGGTTTAGTAGAAGACGTGCTCGTTGCATCGTTTTTTGGAGGACTTGGCTATGTCATGGATAAATATCAGTACTCAAGGGCTAACTTTGTAATTGGCATGGTCCTTGCGGAAATGATCGAGCGCAACCTTCATATATCGCTCGGCCTTTATGGAGACTACTTCGTGCTAACCCGCCCAATCACATTAGCCATGTTAATTTTTATAATTATCACAACAGCTTTGCCATTCCTTCGTCAACAACGTCAAGCACTCTATAAAAGGTTTTTCTTCAACAAAAAAAATAAACAGGTCAAGGAATGAGTCGCCGACTTCAAGAAAATATTGTAGCAACCGTAGTACTGGCTGTTTTTATAGCTTACTTGATTACAACTCTAAGCTTTGGAAACAATGCAAGACTTGTACCTTTGCCAATAGCAATATTAGGTATCGTGCTTGTTTTAATACAACTGGTTAAACAAAACTTAACCGAAAAAGAAAAGCTTGAAGTCAACATACTCTCTTCTCTGACTGGCATAAAAAACCCTTCACCTCCGGAAGAAGACAAACAACCATCAACCCCTCCCCCGCATAAGTCCCGCCGGGAAATCCAGGCTATACTTTTTGTCATTATTTTTGTCGGACTAATCTTACTGCTTGGTCCAGTCGTAGCAGTTTTTCTTTTCTCTTCTGGTTTTCTAAGTTTCACGGGGCACTATCCACCAATCAAGGCGATCTGGTTTAGCGCATTGTTTAGCGTAGCCCTGTACCTGTTATTTGCAGTAGCACTTCAACTACAACTTTATCATGGAATTCTGGCGCCGCTAATAACGCCATAAACCTGAAATATTAAATGAATAGCATACTAGTTAGCATTCAATAGTTAAGAGGGTATTATAAGGATATGAGACTTTTACTACTCTCAATCTTTTCCGTCTGTCTATGCTCAACAATAGTACGAGCCGAAAGCATTGAAGGCGAAGTAGTTACTATTCTTAGCGCCAATAGTGCTGGCGGTATGATGACCCGTTACGCCCGCATGATTGCCCCTTATATTAAAAAATACTCTGGAGCAGCAGATGTAAGGGTTAGAGTAATGACGGGCGGCGGCGGTATACGTGGAACAAATTTTTTATGGTTCTCAGAACCTGACGGGAAAACTATAGCCTTTACTAGTGTCCCTTCTTTAATCCTTGCACAACTCTCCGGAAGTGAGGCTGTACAATTCGATGCAACCCGTCTCGTCTATCTTGGAAGAGCAGCGACCGAACCCAGAGTTCTGACAGTAGGCGCAACTTCTAGCATCCTTAATATAGATGATGCACGCACCTTAGATCGACCCTTTATCTTTCCTTCGCAAGGCACGGATGAGGACTTTTACTCTATGGCGGTCCTTGCTAATGTTTTAGACATCGAAGTAAAAGTCATTAGTGGTTATGACGGTCACTCGGACACAGCCTTAGCTGTAATAAAAGGTGACGGAGATGGGCACATTACAGGTTGGTCTGCTTCTGAAGCTGTCATTGAGGCTGGAGATGAGCGTCCGATCCTAACACTGAGTCAGGAACGATATAGTCCATACCCAAATATACCTACAGCACTTGAGGTAGTTGAAGATGATTCCCGACAAGCTGTCCAGGCTATCGTCAATATGCTTGATATGCGACGAGGTTTCTTCGGCCCACCAAATCTTGATCCTATAGCTACCGAAGAACTACGCGTAGCTATTAGCGCTGCATTTAATGACCCTGAACTTATAGAACAATCAAAACTTGCAGGCCTACCCTTGTTACCTTCAGACGGCAATATAGAACAGCAAAAAATTGGGCAAATTACTGAGGCAAGTCAAGTTATTGTGCCGATTCTAGAAGCTGCACTTCACGCCATCCTCTAACACTCGCTACTCATCTATAGCTTCTACTTCACAGTTATAATTATATAGCTGAAGATGAGGGGTATAGAGCATTTCTTGACGGCCATTAAAGGGCTCAACTAAAAACTCAGGATCTTCCACGAAGATATCGACTATAGCTCGCGTACCATCGTCACTAAGCGAATAACGTTCTACCACATGCTTCTGAAAACCTGAAGGCACACCAATTCCATTGCCTGAATTAAACCTATCAAACAATCGAGTATCCACAACTAAAGTTTCATCATCCCACCAACCTATAGAATGCCCCTCAATTGTACGTTCTGCATTTTCTGGATGCCCTCTTCCATCCATATAAACCATCCGATTAACATCCAGAAACTCATTACGTAAAATTACATAATTATCAAAAATTTGAATCCCAGTTAGGTAATTAACACTAGCTATAGTAAATGGCGTTGGATGAGGTATACATAATAGGTTTGGATCATCCGTAAAATCATTGTATTGGGCCTTTGCGGCACTAGCAGCTGGCATTAGTTCGATCTGGGAAAACTGTCGTCGTAAATTAGTGTGTGAAAGCCCTTTCCAGACCCCCTCCAAGCTAGAAGCACTTAAAGTTGCTTCCAAGTCGCCCTCTATCTGTGACCACAAATTACCATCTGCCGTTTCCATAGTATTGAGAATAGCGTGATTTCTTCCACTACGCTCTGGGTGGGCCCGAATCGTCACAACATCACCCTCATTCAATAACGTAGATGTCCAACCACTTCGGTTCATAATTGGGACAGAGCCTGTCTCAATCTCCCACTCAACTGTTCCACCCTGCTCGTCTTCCGTTTCAACATAAATCATGATGTGAGGGTTTCTAAAAACATAACGATTAACTACACCCTCAAAAGCCACCAAGGTGTCCCGATCATAACCAGCGTCACTATGATGGGCTGAAGCTGGAGCACTTAACCCGGCAAGAATTAAAAGAAACAATAGAACTATATCCTTCATCAAATATCTCCAAAAAATACAATCTATTAACTTAATCCCTAGGAAATTCAGAATAGTCGTTGACTGTGTCAAAGCCTATTTGTCTAGAAAGCACAGGATCACAACCATACGTAACCATTTCAAGATGCGGTGTATACATTAGTTCTTTACTTGCTGAAAAAGGTTCAGCTAAATATTCTGGATCTTCCAATAGAAAATCGATAATCAATCGAGTCCCATCATCGCTAAGTCGCAAACGTTCAATTAAATGTTTGCTTGCACCAGCTGGCACACCTCTACCATTTGCATCGGGGTGATCTGAAAAAAGAGTTGTATCAATAACTAGAACATCATTTTCCCAGTGGCCTACAGAATGCCCCTGATTGGTTCTTTCGCCATTATCAGGATGTCCACGGCCATCCATAAAAACAGTTCGAACCGTATCGAAAAATTCGCTACGAATAATAATCCTGTCATTCATAATCTCAATGTCATTTAGGTATACGATTGAACCAATAACAGCATCTGGTGCCTGTGGCGGAACACACTCAGGAATTGGGCTATCCTCAAAGTAACTAAATCTTTCTTTTGCCTCCTGCCCAACTGAAGTTAAGGGATGCTCGTTTAGTTGACGGCGAAATAAACCCGTAGTAGCTCCAATACCCTTCCAAACTCCCTCAATACTAGTTGCAGATGCGGTTGCCTCTTCGTCCACTTCAATCTGGGACCAAGCACTTCCATCTGAGGTCTCTAAAACATTGAGAATAGCGCTAGGCGCACCACTGCGCTCTGGATGAACACGAACTGTAACCACATCACCTGGACTCAACATTGAAGCAGTCCAACCACTCCGGCTCATGATAGGAGTCGACCCGGTCTCGATCTCCCACTCTGTTATTCCGCCTTGCTCATCCCCTGTTTCAACATAAATCATAATATGAGGGTTTCTAAAAATGTATCGACTTACGACACCTTCAAATGTAACAAGACGATCATGATCATAACCAGCATCACTATGATGAGCTTGCACATGCGATGACACTAAAAATCCAATGCATAAAATTACTTTTAATACTTTCATGGCCCCTTACTCCTCACAGGACTTATATACCCTTTACAACAATTATTGGTAGTGCCTGCCCTATTTTTTTCTGTAACTGCAAAGGCAAATTACCAGATCCAAATCTACCCCATAAAGTCAGACGCTTACCTCCAGTAATGAGCAGATCTGGTACAGTTTCACTAACTTCATCTAAAATCTCGACTAATGGTTCTCCACGCCTCACCTTGAAGTTCGCATTAAACCCTTCTGCAATACACTCTAGATAAAATGCACGTTTCGCTTCTTCCGCATTCACCTCCAAACACTCTTCAACATACTCCAGATATTGCCTACGACCTTGAGCATAGATTTCATCATGAAAAGTTTTCAACCAAGGGTCAATAACATGTAGAGCCGTTACTTCCGCAGTTAACGACAAACCCATAGAAACAGCTTTTTTTATAGCAATCGTGCTATGCGATTCACCGTCCGCACAGACAAGAATTTTCATTAAAAAATCCTATTAACTCCCAGCAACACGAAGTAATTGGCTACCAATAGCAAGAACCACAATAAGTCCTAAGACCATTTTTACTAAGGATGCGGTCATACCAATTGTAAAAGCAGTACCTCCAGCTTTTTTCATGTCTTCTATTGATATGGAAAGACCGATACCTGCAAAACCAATAGCAAAACACCATGTATAAACCGCATTCATTGCCCAAAAGGGTGAACCTACAATTCTGGGCCCACCTAGCGATTGAATATTCATGCTATTTAGCAGTACGAAAAGAAAAAAACCAATAATAAAAATTGGGAACTTATCGCGCACTAGATGCCATTTATTTATTTCTCTGTTTGATTCCTGCCTTCCGGTGCGTAGCACATAAAACCAAAGAGCAAAAAGCACTACGAGCGGCAAAAACATTATCCTAGCTACATTTATTAGAACAGCGGTATTTAATGCTTCAGTGCCATACCATTCTGCCGCAGCTACAAGCTGTGCGGTATTTAAAATCGCGAGTGCCGACCATGCACCAAACTGAGATTCTGACAAACTAATACTATTGCCGATATAAGGCATCGTGAAAAGCATGAGAGTCCCGAATAACAGAATCGTCCCAATGGCGTAGGCCATCTCTATTGGGTTTGCTCTAACAACAGGCGAAGTAGCAATGATTGCAGAAACACCACAAACCCCAGTACCCGCACCCATGATCCCACCTAGACCATCAGAAACTCCCCACCTCTTACAGAACCACATGACAATAATTGCAGTACCGAAAATAAAAACAGCAGTTAAAAGGAGTCCAACACTGCCTACTCTAACGACATCAGCCCAAACATAGTGCACACCTAAGATAATGATTCCAGGCTTTATTATGGGACGAGCAATTTTAATCCCAGGAAGAAGAACTTTTGGTATAGGTAAAGTATTACGAATAATGATTCCACCTAATAATAAAATTGCCACATAATTCAACTGGGCGCTCTCATAAAGAAAAGTAGCCCAGTCAGAGCCAGCGTTATGATGACCAGCAATAAGGCGGTCTAAGTTCATCCCAATATAAGCAAATACTAAACAGAACAAAAAACCCGGGACATACTTGCCGCAATCAGGGGCAAATAGATATTTTATTTTATTCACTGAGACCTCATAAAAGCTAAAACTGGTATACGTAGAAATACGTGATAAAGGCCATCAAAACAGATACAACCCATTTTGAAAGAAATTATGGATTTGTTCCGGAAAAACGAGGCTAACGACAAAAATACCTAACGCTATAAGAATGGCCCAGATATCTTCACGTTTTTCAGAGGAAAACACCTCATCAACAACCTTGTCTCCCCTAGGTCCCTGCCGATCATCCGAAGTACTCGAATCAATCATATCTACCCCCCCACTTAATATTCTTATTGGTAATGATCTTTCTTAAGAATCAACCCACTTAAACAACCCAAAGTAGTTCAATGAAAGCCCTGATCGAGGTTAAACCATAACCTTTTATTCTAAAGCAAGACTCAAATTTCAGCGCAATAGATGAGCTTTATATGGACTTACGCTTAAGTTTACCCTCAAACAAAGCTATATATTCAACTAAGTGCATAATAACTATTTTTACAACCTACTTATGTATAATACGGTATTACTACCGCTAACTATTAGCATTCGTAGTAGTTTTTATGATTATTAGCCCCCAGGGATGATGGCGGACTAAAATTGAGGTCATTTAATGTTAACTAGCAACCCGTTCGCCGAGATTTCGGCGTTCATACCGCCTTATGTCATGCAGACATACGTCATAGTCATGATGGTTTTAGTAATTGGCGGAACTATCTATGACACGCTACATAAAAAAAGCGCTAAGTACTTCTTCAGACACTGGCGTAGCTCAAAAAATCTTGCTTCTAAAAAAATTAGTGCTGGGCAATTTGCCTCGCTTGCATTTAATACGCTTATTGTAGATGCCCTTTTATCTGGTGAGTTCTGCAATATCCGCCGAAGAGTTGCTCATCTGCTAGGAATGTATGGCTTTGTAGTCTTTGTTGCTACAACAGCCATTATGATTTTTATGTACCCAACACCTGACATACCAACGCCAGCAATCGTGTCACAACTTTGGCACTTAGGTGCACTGATGATTTGTATAGGTGGTTATTGGTTTTGGTTTTTTATTCGCGTTGATGTGGCTGCCGAAGGAAACTCCCCTTTTCGAATCGTACGGGCTGACCTTTTCATTTTGTCACTTCTGGCCAGCGCAACCTTTGGGTTAGTTTGGAGCTATCTTCAGGCTAACAACAACTCATGGAGTGGCTTAGCGTTTAGCTTACATATTATAGCTACTACGGTCCTTTTTGGATCTGTCCCATGGTCTAAATTTGCTCACATGTTTTTTAAACCTGCCGCAGCCCTTCAAAAAAGGGTAGAAGAAGCAAACGGCTCAAGAAACAATCTACCTGAGCCTGCTGATAAGCCAGCAAATTTGGGTAGTGCCCGTGAGCAGGCTCGTAATTATTAAGTCTTGGCACTAAGGAGAACCTAATACTATGCCAACTTTCGTTTATATGACTCGCTGTGATGGCTGTGGACACTGTGTTGATATTTGCCCATCCGATATCATGCATATAGATCCTGAGTATCGACGTGCCTACAACATCGAACCTAATTTTTGTTGGGAGTGCTACTCCTGCGTTAAGGCCTGCCCCCAAAATGCTATAGATGTCCGAGGATATGCGGACTTTGCACCATTAGGCCATAGTGTTCGAGTACTTCGTGAAGAAGAAAAAGGAACTGTTTCGTGGAAAGTTAAATTTCGAAATGGCGAAGAGAAAAACTTTGTCTCTCCAATACGAACCACGGAATGGGGGTCTATAAAATCACCTTCTGACTATGAAAAACCTTCAGCACCTGATTTTAAAGATCAGGAACTCGCACATGAACCAGAATTTCTTAATATTCCTGGCTTACCTAGTCTACCTCTAAAAACATCTGATAAAGGAGCTACGTAATGGGCCTTTTCGCAAAAAGAAAAACCCATTTTGTAGATTCTGATGTTCTTGTTATCGGAGGCGGCATGGCTGGTTGTGGTGCCACGTATGAATCAAGATATTGGGGACGTGATCTAAAAATTGTTTGCGTTGAAAAAGCCAACATAGAACGTAGTGGTGCTGTTGCACAAGGTCTCTACGCAATTAATACCTACATGGGCATGCAATGGGATGAAAACAAACCCGAAGACCATGTCCGTTATGCCCGAAATGACCTCATGGGTTTAGTACGCGAAGATTTAGGCTATGACATAGCACGACATGTGGATTCATGTGTTCATAAATTTGAAGAATGGGGCCTTCCTATGATGAAGGACCCTGAAACTGGTCGGTATCAGCGAGAAGGCAAATGGCAAATCATGATTCATGG
>DJLG01000099.1:0-7415 GCA_002434915.1 Proteobacteria bacterium UBA6522 | reverse complement strand
ATGGCAAATCATGATTCATGGAGAAAGCTATAAGCCCATCGTTGCTGAGGCAGCAACCAAAGCCGCTAACGAAGTCTATAACCGAATCATGATCACCCACCTGCTGATGGATAAAACCAAGGCCAATCGCGTCTCCGGAGCTGTAGGTTTTAATGTACGAACAGGCGATTTCTATGTGTTTCAAGCTAAGGCGGTAATTATTTGCGCTGGAGGTGCATCACACATATATAAACCTCGTGCAGTTGGTGAGGGAATGGGGCGCACCTGGTATGCGCCATGGAGTACAGGCTCCGCTTATGCGTTACCAATTCTTGTTGGCGCTAAGATGACACAAATGGAAAACCGAATCGTTCTTGCTCGGTTCAAAGATGGCTATGGGCCAGTTGGCGCGTATTTTCTTCATCTAAAAACTTATACCCAAAATGGCAATGGGGAAGAATATGAATCTAAATGGTACGACCATACCAAGGAGTTAGTAGGCGATTACATAGACCGACAGCCAGTACCGACCTGCCTAAGAAACCATGCTTTTTTAGAAGAACTTAAAGCGGGTAGAGGCCCGATACGGATGGTCACAAAAGAAGCTTTCCAAGATCCGCATAAGGAAACTGTAGGATGGGAAAACTTCCTAGGTATGACCATTGGTCAAGCTGTTGTCTGGGCATCTCAGAATATCGATCCTAAACACACTAATCCGGAGCTAACCACATCGGAGCCTTACGTCATGGGCTCTCATGCTACCTGCTCAGGTGCTTGGGCCAGTGGGCCAGAGGATTGTGCTCCCGATGATTACCAGTGGGGATATAACCGAATGATGACTGTTGACGGACTTTTTGGCGCTGGAGACACCATTGGAGGGGCAGCTCACAAGTTTTCTTCTGGTTCCTTTACAGAAGGCCGGATCGCCGCTAAAGCCGCAGTCAACTATATTAATGATTTAGGCAAAGACAGCCCTCAGGTCAGCGAAGAAGAGTATGAAAGTCTAAAAAAGGAAGTCTATAAGCCAATGGAGAATTATGAAATTGGCCGTAATGAGATCGTTGCAGGAACGGTTTCACCAAGCTACCTCTTACCTTTACAGGGTCTGCAACGTCTTGAAAAAATAATGGATGAATATGTTGGTGGCATTGGTGCTAACTACATTACCAATGAACCGCTACTGACCCGCGGACTTGAGCATCTAGCTATGCTTAAAGAGGATCTTGATAAACTAGGCGCCGAAGATCTTCATCAGCTTCAGAGAGCATGGGAGTTACAACACCGTGTTATTGCGTCGGAATCTGTAACTCACCATACAATGTTTCGCCAAGAGACTCGCTGGCCTGGGTATTACTACCGTGGTGATCATCCAAAACTTGATGACAACGACTGGCATTGCTTTACCCTATCTAAATATGACCGAGAATCGGGAGAGTGGGAGCTTGAGAAGGCCCCCGTCCATCACATCATTGACTGAAGGATATAATATTCTGATTTAATGCTCTCAGATGGCCTTCCTATAAAATAGTTCCAGGAAAGTTAATGAATTGTGGGACACGATGCCTTAGGTACACTTGACTCTATGCTTATTGCTCAGATCAGCGACACCCACATTTTTTGCGATGAATCTAATCATGCTTCAGCATCGCAAAGAGCAAGATGTTTAAGCCGCTGCATATCCGATATCAATCTTCAACAGCCAGATGTTGTTATTTTCACTGGAGATACCGTACAACACGGAACACCTGAAGAATATAACCATCTTCGAAGGTTACTTGCTCCTTTAAAGCCGTCTCTGTATCTAGTGCCTGGTAACCGAGATAATAAACCTGAAATGCGGGCTGCTTTTAAAGATCAACCTTATATACCCCAAGAGGGTCCATTCCTACATTACACAATAGATGATTACCCAATAAGATTAATTGCGCTTGATTCTACTGAGCCAGAAGAACGAAAAGGTGTCTTTTGCTCTGAGCGTCAAGAATGGCTCGAAAAGGCACTAAAAGAAAAGCCCGATTCCCCCACTATTCTATTTATTCATCATCCCCCATTCGACGTAGAGGACCATTACACGTCAGGCTATCGCTATCCGGACCAAGCCATTGCTCTTACCAAGTTGGTTAGTCGTCATACTCAAATAACACAATTACTATGCGGACATGTGCACTGTTTATTCAGGTGTGATTGGGCTGGCACTAACGCAACTACAATGCCAAGTATCGCCGTAGATGTCCGACGACATATGGACAAAATTCAATCCCAGCAGCAACCTGCTTACATGTTACATAGGCTCACCAGCGAGTCCACTCTCGTTAGCGAAATTAGAGTTATTGAATAAACTCATAAGCATTACAAAAAATCATTAGCGTGGTTCTAACTCGGGATCAGATGGTCCGGGTGCTGGCGTTTGAGCGGTATTCATTGCCATAGCAAGCAATGTGTAATAACCAATGATTCCAACAGTATCAATAACCCCCTTCTCTCCAAACATGTTTATCATGCGAGCATAGGTACTATCACTCACTGATCGATCATCATTAAGCTCACTAAAAAAATCGTATAAAAGTTCTTCGTCTTCTGCTAGCCCTTCAAGAGGCTGACCCTGAGCCAATGCAACCACAATCCCCCGGTCCAACCCAGCATCAAGGGCAATTTGATGATGCGCATACCATTCATATGTCTGCCCCCACTCACTAGCCGTCATAAGAATGACAAATTCACTAAGTCTTGGAGTTAGACTAGTGTTATAGCGCATATAGTCACCCATAGCCCTAGCCCGGTTGAGAACTTCAGGACTTCGAAGTAGCGATATCCACGGGCCCTGGGGGCCATAACCTCTTGCCTCCACTAATTGAGCAACTGCACCTGCCTGATCTGATGTAAGGTCTGCAGTTGGAATCGGGGGCATTCGGTCTTGAGCATAACCAATGCTTGCTAAACAAAGGAAAAGCATAATAATAAATAAATTTTTGTTTTTAACTAAGTTCATGAAAAATTCCATTGTTTCTTAAATGATTAAATCGTGGTTTCCCTAGGGTGAACCGCTCACAATCGTTACTATACCTCTAAAATCACAATTTAATTTGTAATCTTGAGGATATCTAATCCTGACATCATCATCTATAAATGTACCAGCAGAACAGCTCTTTTTATTAACACAAACTATCTTTGAGCGTTCAGGCTTATCCCAAGACCATGCCTATAGACAGGCTGAAATCCTTATATGGGCAAACTTAAGGGGAATTGACTCTCATGGCGTCCTAAGGATCCCTCGGTATCTGAAGTTCTTAAAAGAAGGGCAGATGAACCCAACACCAAATATTAATGTTACAAGTGAAACTTCTGCCACTGTAATGATTGATGGCGATCAAGCACCTGGTGTTATATCCATGCGATATGCCATAAAAAAGGCTATTAACAAAGCAAAGTCAGCCGGTGTTGGCTGGGCGTTGGTCCGCCAAACTACGCACTCAGGAGCACTGGGCTACTATACAAAAATTGCAACAGAAAAAGGCATGGCTGGTATAGCCATTATGACCAGCAGACCTAACATGGCCTACTTTGGTTCAAGCTCTGTGGGTGTTGCAACGAGTCCTATTTCCATTGCTGTACCTGGCGGACCAAATGGCTGTCTCATGCTCGATATGTCAAGCAGTGCATTAGCACTTGGAAAAATAAAAGATTCTTTGGCAAAAGGCGTGGCAATACCAAAGAACAGTGCATTAACTAAAGATGGCAGACCAACAACTGACCCTGCGCAAGCTGCAATACCCCTTCCTCTTGGCGGCGCCAAGGGTTCCGGGCTATCGCTAATGTTTGAAACGCTCACTAGTCTCATAGCAGGCCACCCTCTGCTAGAACCTGTCTTATCGGGACAAAAATCTACGCATAGTCAAAACGGCTTAGCAATCGCAGTCAATATCGAAGTTTTCACTTCAATAAAGGATTACAAGGAATTGGTAAACAATCTTAGTGTCGCGCTTAAATCACTTCCAACCACTGAAAAAAATGGCGAAATCCTTTTACCAGGAGATCCAGAAGAACGTAGACTAAAGCAACGACAGATAAAAGGGATACCATTACCCCAAAAAACATGGCATGAACTTTCTACTATAGCCACATCACTGGATATAGAGATACCAATCATTTCCTAAGTATTACTATGAGCCTCTATCAAGTTCAAAAACTAATTCAAACAGTAAACCGAGACGAAAAATCACGAGCTAAGTTTTTAGCGTCCAATAAAAATTTCATGGGACAGTTTGAGCTTACCCTTAAGGAAAAAGAAGCACTCGTAAAACTCGAAATTCAAGTGCTCTATGAAATGGGCGTACATCCATTGCTATTACGACCATTTACTATTATTCATGGAATTACTGAATCCGATTATCTGCAATCCATTAAAAAAAAAGGTAAGTCCTAATGCCCATGGTTTTCGCATGCTCAGTTAGCCATACACCAGGGATACGTGCCTGGCCAGATGCTCCAGATACTGAGATTAAAGAACAACTTTATAAAGGCTTCTCAGTTTTACGTAAAAAAATGCTGGCAACAGAGCCTGAAACATTACTGATAATCAGTAGCGAACACTTCACGAATTTCTTTCTAGATTGCATGCCGGCTTTTACTATAGGGCAGGCAAAGGAATACTTTGGGCCCGTTGAACCTTGGATTAAAATTAAGCAAGGAACCACAATAGGCGACCCTTCTCTTTCTAAAAGATTACTAGATGCCTGCTATAAGGATGGTATAGAGCTAGCCTATTCACATGAAATGAAATTAGATCATGGCACCATGATCCCTCTAAGCTTTCTTGATCCAACGCGTGAACTACCAATCATCCCATTAATAATAAATGCTATGACATACCCCATGCCCACACAAAAACGTTGTTATGAATTGGGGAAAACACTATACAAAGCTCTTAAAAGTGAGAAAAAGCGTGTAGCTGTAATAGCCGCTGGTGGATTAAGCCATGCACCCGGGGAACATACACATGGAAAAATAGATGCTCAGTTTGACCGTGAATTCATACGCCTCATTGTGGAAAAAGATGTAGATACCTTTACTTCTTTTACTGATGAAGAACTTGAGAGTCGGGGATTAGGAACACATGAAATACGAACTTGGGTAACTTTAGCCGGTGTTGCGAAAGACCTTAAAGCGACTCCTTTATTTTACGAACCAATTCCCGCCTGGGCTACTGGTTGCGGGCTACTGTGTTATGACTAATCCTAGAATATACGTATGGTTTAAACTAAAGCGTTATTAAAACCATTTAATTGCTCATAGGGAAATCGCATAACTTGCTGAGGTTTTTTCTGCAATCTCATCAAGAGTTGAACCAGGCATCACTTCAACAAGAGTAAGCATGCCATCAATAAAACGAAATTTTGCTAATTCTGTAATTAATACCGTCACAGCACCAACCGCGGTTAATGGCAACGTACAATTCTTAACTACCTTAGAATGTCCAGCGCGATTCGTATGCATCATTGTGACAACAAGCTTCTTTGCACCAGTAGCTAGATCCATCGCCCCACCTAAACCAAGGAGAGGTTTTCCTGGAACAGCCCAGTTAGCAATATTGCCTTTCTCATCAACCTGTAGTCCGCCAAGAATTGCTGCATCTAAATGACCACCACGAATCATCGCAAAAGAAGTAGCACTATCAAAATAACTACTACCGGGTAATGCAGTAACAGGAATTTTTCCAGCATTCACAGGATAATCCATAGCACCCCCTGACTCAGGCTCTGGACCAACGCCAAGCATGCCATTCTCGCTATGTAAGGTAATACCCATTTCTGGGGTAATAAGATCTGCTACTAAGGTAGGTATCCCGACACCCAGATTTACAATATCACCCGGATTTAGCTCTTGAAGTGCTGCCTTTGCCATATTCATTCGAGATTCATCTGTTTTTTTCAAACTACCTTCAACTGATGCTGAGGAACCTAGTTCCTCTACTGTTGTATGAGCCTGAACCAAATAATCCACAAAACATCCTGCTGTATGAACCTGGTTTGGGTCTAGTTCGCCCGCCGGCACAATAGTTTCCACCTCAGCTATTACAATTTGTGCAGCACTAGCTGCAGACTGGTTAAAATTATTCTCAGTCATACGGTAAATAAGATTACCTGCAGTATCAGCTTTCCAGGCACGAATTAGCGCGACATCTGCTCTCAATGCAGGCTGAATGATGTATGGTTTACCATTACTTATTATGGTTTCTCTATTATCCGCGAAAGACGTGCCTACTCCAGTAGGAGTGAGAAACCCACCAAGGCCTGCTCCTCCTGCTCTAATAGCCTCTGCAAGATTTCCCTGTGGTAATAATTCGACCTCAATCTCCCCTGACTGATACGCTAAAACAACCTCTGGGTTTGTAGTGAAAAAAGAGCCTATTGCCTTACTGATCTGCCCATTACGCAACATTCGACCTCCACCCAGGCCAGGCTCTCCAACGTTATTACTAATCATGGTCAGATCTTTGACGCTAGTCTCGGCAATTGCGTCTAATAGATGAACAGGAGTTCCCGTCATACCAAAACCACCTACAACAAGAACATCTCCTGAACTAATCTTTAAAGCTGCTTCTTGCACAGAAATCTGAGGAGTTTTTTTCATAATAAAACGATTAAAAAGATGGAACGATAAAAATTTCTTTTATCTAGTTTTCTATAGTTGCTGTAAGTAAAAAAACTATTTTCCTTCAAAGTTAGCTTTACGTTTCTCAAGGAATGCCGCTACACCTTCAACATGATCATCAGTTATACGCAACCCTGTGTTCAGTTTAACTTCCAGATCATATGTAGAAGCCCAGTCATTAGTGGCAGCAAAACGCATTACCTTCTTAGTTGCTGCCAAAGATAACGGGGCACGCAAAGAAAGCTTTTGAGCCCAGTCCCGCGCTTCCTTAAATAATGAGGCTGCTGGCACTACTTTATTTGCCAAACCAAGTTCAACACACCGTACCGCATCAATTCGCTCTGACTCGATACTTAACTGCAAAGCTCGTCTATACCCTAATTGATGCACAAGCAACCAATTCAATCCCCCATCAGGAACCAAGGATATATTTGTAAAAGGAGCAAGAAGAAATGCATCTTCCGCCATGATCAAAAGATCGCAAGACAGTGCGAAAGACATTCCTATCCCCGCTGCTGATCCGCCTACTGCAGCAATGATAGGTTTAGGCATAGTGATGATTGTATCTAGGATTGGCCGATACTCTTTTTGCAGTACCTTCGCAGTGTCAACAGATTCACCAATGACGTTAAGATCTGCCCCCGCACTAAAACTTCTTCCCTTGCCGGTTAGGACTACTACCTTTATAGATTCATCTGTAGCGGCACGATTAATCGCAGTGTATAACTCTCGTCGAAGCTCAGAGTTGAATGAGTTCATAGCATCAGAACGATTTATCGTGATGA
>DJLG01000066.1:10557-10900 GCA_002434915.1 Proteobacteria bacterium UBA6522 | reverse complement strand
CAAAACCTTCGATAAGAGCGATAGTAGGGCAGGGAAGATTCTCAATCCTATCGAACAACAGGTGGACATTTAGAACAAGAGCCTCTGCTTCCTCACTGTCATTTAAATCACCGAACTCAGTTATATCTGCTCCTAAAACAAAACCAGTAGTCTTATTAGATCTAATAACCACACCAATTGGCGGGTCTAGCTCTAAGTGACCGACCAATTCAGAGAGTTCTTTTAGTACAGAGCTAGATAAAACATTTGTGGTGCTGTCTGTTTTATCTAGGGATAGCCAGCATAAGCCGCTGATATCGTTTTCTATGTGCCAATGCTTAGTCATAATCGTTTATATGTGGTT
>DJLG01000066.1:6037-10167 GCA_002434915.1 Proteobacteria bacterium UBA6522 | reverse complement strand
GGTAGACCTTAATTAATAAGCGCTTGAATCATCCGAACTTAAAACTCCTACTCTTAATGTTGGCTCTACCTGTATTGGGTCTTTTAGCATGTGCTACACCATCTGAACTAACAAGTCGATCACGGTGTGATTTGCGTTCTTTTTGCTTTAATCAAAATAATATTCGCAATATAACAATCATAAATAATGAGGCATTTGTTGTTCATGTAGGAAGCAATAGATGCCCTTATTTAGTAGAAGTAAATGGGGTATTTTGCGATTTAACGTTCTCTTCAACAATTGGATTTAGCAATTCAGATGGACGCATATGCAGGGCAGGTAACACTCAAGTGGTTAGTGACCCTTTTCGGCGTAATAATAACGACGTGTGCCGTATACGAAATGTCAAACCTGTAACAGATGATGAATTGCTGGAATATTATGCAGTTCATGGGCGTATTCCTCCATTGCCACCAGCCGGATCGGGTCAACTAGAGATAATAAAAACTGAAGAATACTAATACCCCTTGCAAGTTTATTAGTATCCTCGTAACAAGCCGCTATCAAATGGAATAGTGGCTCCATTTAATCCTTTAATCTTGTTTTCAACAATAAATTTAACGAAAAGGCCTATTTCTGATGGTCTGGGCACCTCACCTCCTGGGAGCTCTTTTTCTAAATCTTTGATTGATTCATTTTCCCTTTCAAGAAGACCTAGCAATCTGTCCGTTTGTACTGGGCCTGGTGCAATATTAATTAGACGAACTTTATCTTTGGATTTGGTTATGCTTACTGCTTTAAATAAGTTTGAAAATCCAGCTCGCAGTGAACTTGAAATGGGTATTTCTTCATTTGGTTCTCTGATAACAAAGGAACTAATTAGAAAAACATAACCATTCTCTCTTATCTTTAATTCATTCAGAATTATGGAAAAAGATAAAAAAAGTTTATTGAAGTTTTCTAACCATATTTCATCGGTAATTTCGCCAAAAGGTATTGGAGGAGGGCCGCCAGTATTAAGAATTAGAATATCCACTTCTTTAATTTTTTTTATAAACTCGCGAACATTTGTTATGTTTTTAGTGTCTATCTCATTTGTTCCTACGGCTATAACATCATCGCATATGTCTGTTAAATGTAGAGCTATAGACCGACCAATACCCTTGGTTCCGCCAAGAATAAGGGCTTTCATTCATACACCCAATTTGGAATATTTTTTATACTTTTATTGCCGTCGCCAAGAGCAGTAATGGCAAAATTCCAGTCTGTAATGCAATCTCTTAATTTGTTGATTTCTATGGCATGTAGGTTATCAGGATAGTCTAAAGCCTCTATTGATTTTATATAGAAAAAAATCGAATGAAGATCGAAGGTCATCGCAAGCATAGCAACTCTAATATCAATAGAATGAAGGCCGAAAGAGATGTCGTTATTAATAGTTTTTTTTATGGTGTCTATTGCTGATATATTTGCGTCTGCAACTTTTTCTGAAAGTGTTGTGTGAACAAAATTAATATCCTTATATTTTTTTGCTTTGATTTGAATTTCTTCTAAGCTTGAAACTCCTGTAGATAAATAAGTATACCTACCAGAGTCGACAGCGGCCTTCACTAATTGATCGTTTGCAAACTCCATACTAAGTATTTTCCAGAAATTCACATTAGAAAAGCTATGTTCTTTAAGAACATCCGCGGAATGAATAGCTAGACCAAATTGAACTCCCATTTTATTAGCCATGCTAGCTGCTGACTTATAAAATGATTTAGGTAGTGCTACGCGAAATGGTCTAGAGCCATCGTAGTAGCTGGGAGATTGAATTTGAAATGTAACGCCGTTGGCCCCTGCCTCTACAGCTTCTATTAGTAGCTGCATGGCTCTTTCTTCATCACCAAGATGATTTAATCCTATTTCTGCAATAAAAATAGTCATTATTAAGTCTTAGTCTGACTAAGTGATGGTTGAATAAAGCGTTTCAAGCTATTGTTTAGATTTAAAATAGTTTCAATAGTGTCAAGATCTTTTCTATTATCTACCTCAAATAAACAAAGACTATTAGTTAGATGATATGAGATTTTTCCTCCAAATCGATCCTTATTGGCTTTGTATACAGCTGCTTTTGATATGTAAAAAGAACCTGTTTCTATCAGATCCAGTGAACCGTCTTGTCGTCTCTGCCTATTTAAAGGGTCATAGTTAATGGGCGTCACTTCTTTCTCTGCATTAGTTCGCCATAGGCATGGGTGAATGTTGCATGCTGAGAATAGAGAGTCGGCACCAATATCAACATAATGTTCAATAGCAAGATCTAACTCATTTTCATCTCTAAGCGGTGAGGTAGGTTGCATAAATACAATATTATCCACTTTGCAATCTTCTTTCTGAACCAGATGATCGATTGCATGAGATATAGCTATATCTGGCATGATAATATCTTCAGCTAATTCACTTGGCCTATCAATCACTTCTGCGCCATAATCCATTGCAACATTTGCAATTTTTTTTCCATCGGTTGTCACTATAACTCGATCAATATATTTAGATGCTTTTGCTGCAGCAATTGAATATGCAATTAATGGATGATTGTTTACTGGCAAGATGTTTTTGTTTTTTAATCCCTTTGAGCCTGACCGAGCTGGGATTATCGCAATATAAGATAAATCTTTGTACATAAGTATTAATAGCTATAGTCATAAACCAGCAATTTAAAAAAATATGCTGTGCCGGACATGATTTCATATTCATTCAATTTTAATTTTAACTTTGACTAATAGTGTTTGGGAACAAATTGCTACTGATATTTAAGGGATACAATTAGCAATATCTCCTTCCTCTTGCGCCCTAACTGATGTGATTAAGGCAGGAGTCATTGCCTTTACTAAATCATCCATACGCCGATCATCAGCTGGATGCGTTGATAGAAATTCAGGAACACTTCGTCCGTTTCTATTTTCTGACATGTTTTTCCAAAGTCGAAGGCTTGAACGAGGATCAAAACCCGCCTTAGCCATATAATCTAAACCTACTATATCGGCCTCACTTTCTTGCGCTCTATCAAAGGGTAGAGATAGCCCAACTTGAACGCCTTGTTGTACCGAACCATAAAGTCCTGTAGCTGCTCCACCTAATATAGTTGCTAGCCCAGTTAATGTGCCACGTCGTGCACGGGCCATGACGTGATTTTCAGTTAGATGTGCAATTTCATGTCCTATCACTGCAGCAAGTGCATCGGGTGTATCAGCAACTTCAAATATTCCTGTAAATACTCCGATTTTTCCGCCAGGCATAGCAAAAGCATTTGCAGATTCATCATCAAAAACAACTATTTCCCAATCCATGCTGGCATAAGGTTCCTCAAGAGTATCGATAATTGCGTTTGTAATACACTCAACAAAAGGTTGGATTCGTGGGTTGCCAGGTCTCGACATGTCACGTTTCATGGTTAACCATTGAAGTCTAGACTGCCGAAGCACTTCTTTTTCGGTTGTAAATAATCCCTGAGCTTGGGTTGTTACTGATAAGAAGCAGTTAGCAATTAAAGAAATCGATATAAGTTTTACAAGCTTAGCTACGTTCATAACGTGCTCCTCGTACTAATTAACTACTATTCTATTAGAACAAAATTCACAGAGCTATTCCTGAATTACATTATATATTGCGCATAATGTATATTATGTAAAATAATGATAATATATATATGAAAAGTATAGATTGAAAAATATAACCTTTACTTTACAAGTTTCGTTTAAGTTACTGAGTTTCTGATTAAAAGTTCTATTCAGTCCATGAAGCAGACCGCATTTAAGAGTTAGACTTGAGTATAGCGATTTGACTTGAGCGGCTCTGCGCATAAATGCATCAAAATCTATATAGAACAGAGTCATGGTAATGCCAAATAGTGATTCAAAGGCGTTTTTCCAGTCATTACCTGGGTCTAGGTTGTCTTATTCAGCATAAATTTTGTAGTACTCCACTATAATCTTTTTAAAATTAGAATTATCTAGAGACCATGAAACTAGATGAAGTGATTGTAGGACCAGAATATGTTGTAGCGGTTCCAGCACTATCTCCACCACCACCTCCACAAGCTGCAAGGAATGATGCAGAACAGATTAATATTGATTTCGTAAGTTTCATTTATGAGGTGTTTATTT
>DJLG01000066.1:0-5632 GCA_002434915.1 Proteobacteria bacterium UBA6522 | reverse complement strand
TTTTTTCAGTGATGGCATAAAAAAACCGCGGAACGAAGAACGCATCCGCGGTTTTAATATTGCTACGGTTAATACCGTAGCTTTACTTCATCTACTCAGATAGCCTTTCCTTGATGATCATTGCGATAACCGTAATACAGGCTGCGGCTAACAATGATGTTAGGCTACCCAATATATCGCTAATATAACCACCAATTCCTGGTATCGCGCCAGCTGCATCTGCAGCTCCACTGGCCAAAACAATGACCATTAAGAATAGGTTGGCCCGATTTCCAGCTGCAACATAGTAGCCAACTACTAATCCTGCAACAGACAATAAAAGGGCTCCCTCAGGAATTGCCGGTACTAATGCTACCGCTATTGCGAGAACAACCCCCACGATTCGAACAATTTTAGCTGGGCTCATAAGTCTCCTCTTTTTTGTTCTAAAATAACTACTGTTAGCAGCACTCCCCACTGTTAAGAACTCGCTCCAGGAGCGCCAAAATAGTGTAACAATGATTTGGTAATTAATGAAAAAATGTGTATTCAATAAAAACAGTACCCTATAGCCTTATTTGAATTTATTTTATTAGGTTAGTATGTGTTTTTATGAACTTTTTTTAACATTTTTTTGAAAAAACTAATTTTGATGAGTATCAATAATGTCCTTATTACGCTTTAAAGATGTGTCATTAAGCTTCGGTGATCAGCCTATTCTGCGTGATGCAAACATGAAAATAGAAGCCGGAGAGCGACTTTGTTTGATTGGTCGTAATGGAGCTGGTAAGTCCTCAACATTAAAGCTTTTAACGGGAGATATATTGCCTGATGAAGGCAAAATAGACGTTCACCCTAATCTTCAAATATCTACTTTAGATCAATCTTTAGCAGAGGGATCAACTCGTCTTGTTCGTGATATTGTTGAAGAAGGCATGTCAGAACAAATGACACGTATTTCTGCTTACAAAGAATTATCAGCAAGTAGGGGTTCTCGTGGTGGATCAGCACAAGAATTAGAAAAGCTAGAAGCAGCAATAGAAGTTAGTGGAGGATGGTCAGTCGACGTTCAAATAAACTCCATAATCTCTAGACTTCAACTTCCTGCTGATAAGCCGATGTGCGAGCTTTCAGGTGGATGGCGGAGGCGCGTTGCAGTTGCAAGAGCGTTAGTTGCCAAACCAGGTCTTTTGTTACTAGATGAGCCAACTAATCATCTAGATATTAATACTATCGAATGGCTTGAAAATGAAGTACGAAAGTTTGATGGAGCTGTATTGTTTGTTACACATGACAGAGGGTTTGTTGAGAGCCTTGCAACAAGAATTATTGAAATTGACCGTACGCAGTTGAGATCTTGGCCAGGTGGATATAAAGATTATTTAAAACAAAAAGCCAAAGCTAACCAAGAAGAGGATAGAAAAAATAAACTATTTGATAAAAAGCTTGCAGAAGAAGAGGTATGGATAAGACAGGGAATAAAAGCTCGCGAAAGTCGTAATGAAGGTCGAGTCAGGTCTTTAGAGCTTTTGAGGGAAGAGCGTTCTAAGCGCGTAGCACGGGGGAGAAGCGCGCGTATTCATATAAATGAATCTCAACAGCTTTCTGGAAAAAAGGTCATTGAAGTGCGGGGAGTTACACACGGTTATGATGGTGAAAACCTACTGGAAGATTTCTCGCTTAAAGTCGTAAGAGGAGAAAGAATAGGGATCATTGGTAATAACGGTATTGGCAAGAGCACACTTTTAAGAATTCTTTTAGGAGAGCTAGAACCAAACTTAGGCTCAGTAAAGCTAGGCACTCATTTAGAAACTGCTTACTTTGATCAGTTAAGGAGAGAACTAGACACCACTAAAACCGTAGCAGAAATTGTAGGAGAAGGACGTGACTACATAAGCATTAACGGCACAAAAAAACATGTCATCGGTTATCTAACAGATTTTTTATTCTCCGCAAAAAGGGCTATGACGCGTGTCTCTGCCTTGTCTGGAGGCGAAAGAAATAGAGTCATTTTGGCAAAGCTTTTTACAAGATCAGCTAATCTTTTGGTTCTTGATGAGCCAACTAATGATCTTGATGTAGAAACTCTCGAGGCACTGGAAAGCAGATTGATTCAATACGATGGAACTTTGTTGATTGTTAGCCATGATCGGTATTTTTTAGACAAGGTTGTTACTAGTACTTTGGTCTTTGAGGGTGAAGGCACTATAAAAAGATATGAAGGAGGTTACAGCGACTGGGCTAGATACAAACATAAGCTTGCAACAGCTGAGAGTGATTCATCGGATAAAGCAAATGCGAGCAAGCCTTACAAAGGAAGCCCCTCCCCCACCAAAAAACTTTCTTATAAACTTCAAAGAGAACTGAATAAGCTTCCTGATCAGATTGCAAATTTAGAAAAGGAAATAGATGTTTTACAAAATAAAGTTAATAGCAAGGATTTCTATAATCAACCGCACAATATAGTGCATGAAACTTTAGCAGAATTAAAAGAACTACAGCTTCAAACGGATGTTTTTATAGAGCGATGGACAGAGCTTGAAGATAAGTCGCAAGCTTTAAAGAGGTAATGGTTGGTAATCCTCAGGGGGCCACCATTCATTAAACTCATCTGCATCTGGCAACTCAAGTTCATCAGCACTTCTGGCTCCTGGTATTTCAAGTTCTTGAAACATAGTGGCCGTAATTGATTCAAGTTCAGCTGCTCGCCTATCTGCTTCCTCACCAACCTTTACATCAATAAAAAGCCTTTGCTGTTCTGCAACAGCACGAAAAACTTCAGAATTAACAGCTGTAAGAAATGCTTCCTGAATTTGACGAACTATTTCAATTGGAGTGTCTCTGCGAATCCCAACATCATATGAGCCATTAGGCGGTAGTTGGTGACGTATCTCTGGTAAAAAAGTTGCCAATGAGGGCATTACTTCACCGTTTGAAGTCACAATATCAGATGCTCCTGTTTGCTGTAATGGGATTAAATCACCAGAGTTTATAAATTGAATGTGCTCATGGACCCCACCACCGGCAATATCAACCTCGGCATTGAGACCGGCAAGAGTTGCAGCTTGGCCGCTACCATAAGGCACATAGCGAAGTTCTATTCCAGCAGCTTTTGCTACACTCGCAGCCATTTCATGCCATAGACCACCAGAGCCCGATGTGGATATGGTGAGGTCCCCAGGGCTATTTTTTGCGGCTAGAATCACATCATTGAAAGTTTTATAAGGTGAATCTGGTCGAACAGCCCAGCTAGCCAAATTAGTTGCAGCCTGCATAAAGTACCAGTCGCGCCAAGTCTTAGAATCACTTGCACCGCTAATCCTCGCAAACTTTCCAAAGCTAGAAGATCCTAAAAGGGTATAACCATTACTAGGCCTATTAAGCACATAGTTGGTAGCCAAAGTTCCGGATGCGCCTGGCCGATTAACCACATTTATTCGCCATCCTGTTGCATTGGACATTTCGCCAGCAATAGTACGTAGAACCGTATCTGTTCCCCCGCCAGGCGCATACATCACAACAAGAGTAATAGGCCTTTCAGGCCATTGGGCCTTCACTACAGGCATTATAAATGACTGCACAAGCCCACTAAGAAAAAACACAATAAGGTACACTTTTGGTTTTATTGTCTTTGGCATATTGCCTACCCAATATTATTAAATTTACTGATTACTATACTCCTTTATCTCTATTGCTCAGAATTTAGAGAGAGTGGACTTGTTAAAACTAATCCAGCAAAATGCCCTCGCCTGAATAAAATAGAACAATACGGTGGCAGACTTCATTATTTTTATTGTTTTTGAGGTTTTGCGTAAACAGATTCACCTCACCAGGGAATAACATGATGACTTCTAAGCAACAAAACCATCTAGTGCCAAGAACACTCTGGGAAAAGCTTTATCTTGGGTGGTTTACTGTTTGTTTCCTTATGGTTTGGCTAGGAACTTGGGCCGTTAATGAGCCAATACCAATTTTAGGTATGCCGCTTGTTTACGTGTGGTGCAGCAGTTGGGGTGCAATTTGGCTTGTTGGCTGCCTGTATTTTGGTCTTAAAATAGACGCAGAAGACGCTAAGAATCGGGAGAGCTAGTTTGGAATCCTGGCATTACACAATAATTATCGTCGCAATCTACGCGGCTCTTACTTTATGGATTGGCACTGGTCGCTGGACTAAGGTTGGTCGAGTTGCTATGGACGACTACTTTAAAGTCGCTCCTGGATTCGGCTTTATAGTGCTTTACCTTGGAATTGCTGGTGGATTTCATACTGCCTTTGCTATTCCTGGTTCAATGGGCTTTTACTATGCTCACGGTGTTGCTTTTGCAGCAAATATTTTGTGGACTGTTTTTACCCCGTTAGGAGTTATTTACTTTATCGGTACACGTATCACTTGCCTCGGGAGAAAGTTTAATTACATAACGCCGGCGGATCTGCTTGTGGATTATTTTGGCGATGGAAAATTCCGTGCTTTCATCGCAATTTATATTTTATCCTGCTGTATACCTTTAATGACGGCTAATGTGACTGGGCCTGCTCGCCTACTTGCAAGCGGTACTGATGGAAATATCCCGTATCTTGGCGCATTATTAATAATGGGCGTAATGGTCGTCATCTATGTGACCTCGAGTGGAATCAGAGGCGTGACATGGACTACAGTAGCTCAGGCTATTTGGATGTTCGTAGCGGTTTGGGGAGCTGCTTTCTGGTGCTTAATGCTTATTGATGGCGATTTGCTCACGCTTTTTAATACCATTCAAGAAACAGAGCCTGAATTATTAACCCTTCCAGGTCCAAGAGGATTGGCAACACCACAGTGGTGGACAACATTTCCTGTTTTTGGGATTGCACTGTATTGGGCAATCCTACCCAGAGGGTTTATGTTTTTCTACTCTGCTCGCGATGTTCAAACGACCAGAAAGATAGGGTTAACTGTTGGTTTCTACCTGATGGCTCTATATCTTCCTTCAATGGTAATTGGCTTTACAGCATTCCATTTCTTTCCCGATCTTGCTGGATCTGATGCAGACAACTCATTTCCATTGCTGCTCGCAACATATGCGCCCGCCTGGTTTGCTGGACTTATAGTGGCAGGAGGTTTAGCGGCCGGAATGTCATCAATGGATGCTGATACTAATGCGAACTCTGCGATGCTGACTAAGGATGTATATGCTTCTTTTGTTAAAAAGGATGGGAGTGATAGGCACTATATAAGCGTCGGTCGGATTTTTGTTGTAGGTCTTGTCGCAATTACAGTCACGGCTGCTGCATTTAACTGGGGGCTTGTAGTGCTAATGATTGGCGTTACTGCAGCAATGATTACACAACTACTGCCGGCTGTATTAGCTGTAACAGTCCCTATGGGCCTACGATTTACTAAATCAGGTATAACCGCAGGCATTATTTCTGGTCTTGTTATAGCGCTTACTGCCTTGCTGGGTGGGCGCATGTTCGATTTCTTCGGGCTATTCCAGTTTGTCGTGCCAAATATTCTGCCAGAAAGCTGGACACGCTTTGATGCTTCTTTCCTAGGCCTGGCTTTTAATGTACCTATTACTTTATTGGTAAGTCAGTTTACGCCTGAACCTGATCCAGAAAATGTGGCTCGTATTCGAGCGGCCTTGGATGAAGAATTTAGGCCAAATAAGAAACCAGG
>DJLG01000060.1:493-3049 GCA_002434915.1 Proteobacteria bacterium UBA6522 | reverse complement strand
TATTCAAGAGAAGACTGCATACGGCTCCTGTCTCAGCGGTAATTTGGTCTTCCGTACAAAAAATATGGGCATCATCCTGCGTAAAGGCTCTGACTCGCATGAGCCCATGTAGTGCCCCAGAAGGCTCATATCTATGCACCTTGCCAAACTCAGCAATGCGTAATGGCAACTCTCGATAACTTCTAAGTCCCTTCTTAAAAATCTGCACATGTCCTGGGCAGTTCATAGGTTTGATTGCCCAAACTCGCTCATCTTCAGTGCGACTGGTGAACATGTTTTCACCGAAAGTTTCCCAGTGTCCCGAGGCTTCCCAGAGGTTTCTGTCCATTAGTTCCGGAGTATTAACCTCCCGGTATCCACCCAGTTCTTGTTGTTGTCGCATATATTCAATAAGTGTTTGATAGAGAGACCAGCCTTTTGGATGCCAGAATACGGCACCTACCGCTTCGTCCTGGAAGTGAAACAAATCCATTTGTTGCCCTAGGCGACGATGATCTCGACGTTCTGCTTCCTCAAGTCTTTGTAGATAAAGCTTTAGATCTTTATCGTTTATCCAGGCTGTGCCATAGATTCTTGTGAGCATCTTGTTTTTAGAGTCACCCTTCCAATAGGCGCCAGCAATTTTTGTCAACTTGAAGGGGCCAATATGTTTCAAGCTTGGTAGGTGAGGACCCCTGCAAAGGTCAACAAATTTAGAATCGCTCTGATAATAAAGCTGAAAATTGTCCTTCTGATCAGAATCATTAATTATTGACTCTTTGTATGTTTCCCCTGTGGATTTAAATATTTTAATAGCGTTGGATTTAGAGGCTAAGGTTTTTGTAATGCTTGAATTAGTGGAAATGATTTTTTTCATTTCCTTTTCTATAGACTCTAGGTCATCTGTTGATATTGGATTTTGAAACTCAAAATCATAATAAAACCCATCTTCAATAGTAGGTCCAATAGCTAATTTGGAATCTGGGTAAATATTCTTGACGGCTCTTGCCAGGACTTGCGCTGTTAGCGTATGCCGCATGATTTCAAGCCCCTCATTAGAATCTATAGTGATAATAGAAACATTGGAATCTTCATCGATGGCATCGCACAAATCTTTTTGACTACCATTAACACTTATAGCGATAGCTGCCTTAGCCAGACCGGATCCAATGGATCGTGCAATATCCAGACCAGTCACGGCCCCAGAAAATTCTTTTTGTGATCCATCGGGTAATGTAATTACTGGCATGACTATTTTGTATTGCGAGTGTAGGCTCGCATTGTACGACAAGTACCTATGTTCGTTCTTTGCGAGATGATCGCAAGAATAGGGCAATAGAATTTGAGGATCCTAGAATGATACCAATAGAAATACATATGTTTCCTTGTCTAAATGACAATTATGGGTTTTTAGTCCATGACCAAGAAAGCGGTTTTACAGCTGCTGTGGATACCCCAGAGGCAGAGACCATACTGGCAGAGCTTTCCAAAAAAAACTGGAATCTTACGCATATTTTTAATACTCATCACCACGCTGATCATGCAGGTGGAAATATTGCTATTAAAGAGGCGACTGAGTGCCTGATCATAGGTCCCCGCGCCGATGCGTCAAGGATTCCTGGTATTGATAAATTAGTTGGGGATGGCGATGAGTTTCTTTTAGGCGGCCACCCGGTGCGCATATTTGACACTCCAGGACATACGCGGGGGCACATTATTTATTATTTGCCAGAGGACGGGGTGGCTTTTGTTGGGGATACGTTGTTTGCTATGGGCTGTGGCCGCTTGTTTGAAGGTACGCCCGCACAGATGTGGAATTCTTTGCAGAAATTAACACAGTTGCCAGATGACACAGAAATATATTGTGCTCATGAGTATACGCAGGCTAACGCACGTTTTGCGCTTAGCGTAGAGCCCGGCAATCAGGCTTTAATCGATAGAGCTAGGGAGGTAGACTCGCTTCGAGCACGCAACGAACCTACAGTGCCCACAACTTTAGGGCTAGAGAAAGCAACTAATCCATTTCTGAGGCCGATGAGTTTAGAAATAAGCACAAATGTTGGTTTGGGTGGCAGTGGTACAGAAGAAGTTGATCTGGTGGAGGTGTTTGCGCGTACCCGCGCATTGAAAGACAGTTTTTAGGGGTAGGCAGGATAATGGATGTTCATATTGAGTTTGAACTGTTTTTTTAGAAGGCCCCAGATTTAGTTCAAAATCATAGCATTACAAGTTGACACTGTTCTGGCTAGATTAGACAATAGTCGGCTTGTGTCCGCGGAGGGGTACCCAAGCGGTCAACGGGGGCAGACTGTAAATCTGCTGGCTATGCCTTCGTAGGTTCGAATCCTACCCCCTCCACCAGTATAGGGGGAGGTAGAGAGCGAAGAGGCGGGTGTAGTTCAAGGGTAGAACCTCAGCCTTCCAAGCTGATGATGGCGGTTCGAGTCCGCTCACCCGCTCCATTGGGCACTAGGTGGGCCGCTTGGTCTGGGCAGGGGATTCTGTGAGGAACGATTTCCTGCCCACATAGCTCAGTGGTAGAGCACTTCCTTGGTAAGGAAGAGGTCACCGGTTCAA
>DJLG01000060.1:0-147 GCA_002434915.1 Proteobacteria bacterium UBA6522 | reverse complement strand
GATCACCGGTATAAGTTGAAACATTTTTGTAGGGTTAGGTAGGCGTTTGTTTAGTCATGCACCGTAGCGTTCTGTCAGTAGTGATTCTGAGTAGAGCACGGTGAGATTCAGGAGTGTCCCGAATGTCCAAAGAAAAATTTGAACGAA
>DJLG01000071.1 GCA_002434915.1 Proteobacteria bacterium UBA6522 | reverse complement strand
TATGCTCAGCCACAATTAAAACACGTGACATCAGACTAGTCCCCTATCCCGAAGTGCCCGAACAAGTTCAGCTACGCTGTCTACCATTACCCCCTTCGGTCTTTGATCAGGAGGCTCCATAGATATCACTGTAAACTGAGTTTCTGAATCTACCCCAAGTTCTTTTAAGGAAATCGTTTCCAAGGGCTTTTTTTTCGCCTTCATGATTTCTGGAAGCTTCACATAACGAGGTTCATTAAGACGTAAATCGCTGGTTATTACAGCTGGCAACTCAACCTTTATTACTTCTAGGCCAGCATCGACCTCTCTCACTGCTGTTGCTTTTCCATCAGATAGCGTGAGCTCAGAGACAAAGGTTGCTTGAGGCCGATCCCAAAGAGCTGCTAGCATTTGCCCAGTCTGATTATTATCATTATCAATTGCCTGCTTTCCCATCATGATTAGTTCTGGATCCTCACGTTCAATTAGTGCTTTGAGAGCTTTGGCAACGGGGAGGGGTTCTAATTCTGTTTCAGTTTCCACCAAAATTGCCCGATCAGCTCCCATAGCCAGCCCCGTTCGAAGCTGTTGCTGATTCTCTTGTCCACCTATAGCAACAACAATGATTTCATCAGCTTCATTACGTTCCCTGATTCTCAAAGCTTCTTCTAGCGCAATTTCATCGAATGGGTTTATGCTCATTTTTACGCCATCGCGGACTACCTCAGAGCCATCCGGTTTTATGCGAACACGCACGTTGTAGTCAATCACACGTTTTAGAGATACAAGTATTTTCACAGTATTAGTTATTGGTTGGGATGTTTGATATTGCCAGCTATTGTTCACATTTTTAAGCATTCTGGAAGTAGTTGAGGTAAAACATAGTGATAAGGGGTTATTTTGAATTATTTTTTTTCTGGACTGGAACCCTAGCATTCGCTCTAATATCAATGAATTAGCCTGGAGAAGTAAGGTAGGTTTAAATGGAAGAAGAATCTCTCGAGTATGATGTCGTTATCGTTGGTGGAGGGCCTGCCGGGCTTGCAACCGCAATCCGACTGAGACAACTTGCTGCCAATTCAGGCACTGAACTCAGTGTTTGTTTACTCGAGAAAGGATCAGAGATAGGAGCACATACGTTATCTGGTGCGATCTTTGAAACTCGAGCGTTAGACGAGCTTCTTCCAGACTGGCGCAGCATGGGCGCACCTTTGGATACCCCCGTTAGCAAAGATGATTTTTATTTCTTTACCGGACCAAAAGGCTCAATGCGTATCCCACATATTTTTGTGCCAGCCTCTATGCATAACCAGGGCAACTATGTTGCTAGCTTGGGTGATTTGTGCCGCTGGCTTGGGCAGCAGGCAGAAATCCTTGGTGTAGATATTTTTTCAGGATTTGCAGCTACCGATATTTTACTCGACGATAATGAAATTGTGCGGGGTGTTAGAACTGGTGAAATGGGACGTGATGCTAGAGGAGACCTAAAGAATTCCCACGAACCAGGAATTAACTTGTTCGCTAAACAAACAGTTTTTGCAGAGGGCTCTAGAGGTCATTTAGGCAGACAACTTATAGAGCGTTTCGGATTAGATGCTAATTCTGATGCGCAACATTACGCGCTTGGACTTAAGGAGGTTTGGGAGGTGTTGCCCAATAAGCATCACGTTGGTCGTGTTCTCCACGGGGCTGGTTGGCCTTTAAAGGGTAGAACATCCGGCGGGTCTTTTTTATACCATGCTGGAGAATCTCAGGTTGTTGTCGGGCTTATTGTTGATTTGAGCTATAGCAATCCTTATATAAGTCCATTTGAGGAGTTTCAGCGTTTTAAGCACCATCCGCTTATTAAATCTACACTAGAGGGGGGGAAACGGCTTTCTTATGGCGCTCGTTCCATAACCAAAGGTGGAATGAATTCTTTGCCTAAACAGACAGTGCCTGGCGGATTAATCGTGGGTTGCAATGGAGGTACGCTTAACTTCGCTAAGATTAAAGGAACCCATACTGCTATGAGATCAGGAATGATTGCTGCTGAGACTATATTTGAGGCTTTTAAGTCAAATATCATTAAGGGTGAGGAACTCAAAAAGTTTTCAGATAGATTTAAAAACTCATGGCTTTATAGAGAGTTATATCAATCGAGGAATTTTGGACCAGCTTTACATAAGTTTGGATTAATGGGGGGGGCACTTTTTAATTTTTTTGAACAGTCAATATTGAGAGGGAGAGCCCTAATAACATTACACGACAGACAGCAAGATCATGACATGCTGCAACCAGCATCAGAATTTTCCCCGATCGACTACCCTGCTCCCGACGGTATTTTAAGCTTTGATAGGCTATCTTCTGTTTTTGTTTCAAATACTAATCATACGGAAGATCAACCCTGCCATTTGACCTTAAAGGATGCATCACTGCCTATAGTAAAGAATCATGATATTTATGCGGGACCAGAGTCGCGTTATTGTCCTGCAGCCGTATATGAGTTTATTACAGAGGGTGAAACTGTTCGGCTTCAGATTAATTCACAAAATTGTATCCACTGTAAGACCTGCGATATTAAGGACCCTAGTCAGAATATTGTCTGGGTTCCGCCGGAAGGTGGAGGTGGCCCTAACTATCAGGGCATGTGAAAGATTGGAGAGAGTTTGCTCCTATCTTTAGTTTTTACTTTCAGTAAGTTGCGCTCCTAGTTCCAGAGCATGACGTTTAAGAAATACGCTTGCCGGTTCTTTCCCGTTATCGCCACGAACTCTGCCTATTCGTAACGATCCACCATTAAGCGCTAAAACCATTGCATCATCATCTATGCCAGTAATCGTCCCAGGTGGTTGGTTGCATGAGCCTAGTAATGACACGTCATAGAGTTTTAGAAGCATATCTGAGTATCGCAAGTGGGCGCCCGGTTGTGGATCACAGCCTCGGATTAGTTGATCAACCTTTTCAGCAGGTTCTTTTAGGTCAATTGTCGCAGCAGATTCACTAATTAGTTCATCAAATGTTGCTTC
>DJLG01000172.1 GCA_002434915.1 Proteobacteria bacterium UBA6522 | reverse complement strand
GCACTCTATGGCGCAACTGGTGGACGCGCATTTTTCCGTGGTCTTGCAGCTGAACGATTTTGTGTTCGTAATAGTGGAGCTAGGGCGGTTGTAGAAGGTGTTGGGGATCATGCATGTGAATATATGACGGGTGGTCGAGCAGTAATTTTAGGGCCGACAGGTTTAAATTTTGCCGCTGGGATGTCTGGAGGAATCGCTTATGTTTGGGATCCGAATAAGGCTTTTGAGGAGCGGTGCAATAAGGGTACGGTTGATCTAGAAGCAATAGATGCCGATGAGGACATAGTAGAACTTAGGGAACTTATCGAGCTACATAAGCAGTACACTGATTCAACTGTTGCGGCTGAAATACTTGATGCCTGGCCTGATGTTTTAAGTGAATTTATAAAGGTTATGCCAACTGATTATAAGCGTGTTCTCGTGGAACGAAAAAAACATGATGAAGAAATGGAGCTAGCAATAATTGACGATGATGATGCTTCGCAGCACATACCGGAGAAGGAATAGTTGGTATGGGTAAGCCTTCTGGTTTTTTAGAATATCCTAGAAAAGTTGTTCCCTATCGGGATGCAAATGCTCGTGTGGGTGATTTTAATGAAATTTACACTCAACCAATTGAAAAAAATCTTAAGAGACAGGGTGCCCGTTGTATGGATTGTGGCGTCCCCTTTTGTCAGTCAGATAGTGGTTGTCCGATAGATAATCTGATTCCTGAATGGAATGACTTAGTTTATCAGGGGCGATGGCAGGAAGCTCTTGATAGCCTCCATAAGACAAATAATTTTCCAGAGTTTACGGGAAGAACCTGCCCGGCTCCATGTGAGGGCGCATGTGTGCTAGGCATCACTGATCCTGCTGTCACTATTAAGAATATAGAGAACGCGATTATTGACCGAGGGTTTGAGGAAGGGTGGGTAAATCATGAATCACCCCGAGAAAGGTCAGGCAAGAAAGTAGCAATTATTGGCTCTGGGCCTGCGGGTCTTGCTGCGGCAGATCAGCTAAACAAATCTGGGCATGAGGTAACAGTTTACGAGCGGGAGGATCGCATCGGGGGTTTGCTGATGTATGGCATTCCTAATATGAAGCTAGAAAAAAGTATTGTAGATAGAAGAGTAGATTTGATGCGTTCATCAGGGATCAACTTCCACACTGGAATCGATGTGGGGAGGAATACGGATGCGGTTGAGCTAAAGACTGACCATGATGCACTTCTATTAGCAACCGGTGCTACTAATCCAAGGGATTTAAGCGTGCCTGGCAGAGACTTATCTGGTGTTCATTTCGCAATGGAATTTCTTACTGCAAACACGCGAAGCCTACTAGAAAGTAATCTTGAGGATGGCCGTTTTATCAATGCTAAGGGCCTTGATGTGATAGTCATTGGCGGTGGAGATACTGGGGCAGACTGCATTGGTACGGCGCTCCGCCATGGATGTCGTAGTTTGGTAAATTTAGAGTTGTTAGATCAGCCTCCTCCGGAGCGCGCGGCAGATAATCCTTGGCCAGATTGGCCGCTCATTTTTCGTACTGATTACGCTCATGAAGAAACCATTGCACAGTTTGGCGATGACCCTAGAGCCTATAGTGTGCTATCCAAACGGCTGTCTGGTAACGATGGTGAAAGGGTTGATGCTCTTCATACCATAGGAATTGATTGGAGTAGAAAAAGCGGGGCTCCTGTTATGACGGAGATTGACGGCACGGACCAGATATTAAAAGCTGATTTAGTTTTACTTGCGATGGGGTTTTTAGGTCCTGAGACTTATGTATCAGAGTCTTTGGGAGTCTCGTTAGACTCAAAATCTAATTATTTAGCTGAGCATGGAAAATTTGAGACCAGTGTGCCTGGTGTGTTTGCAGCTGGTGATTGTAGAAGAGGCCAATCATTGGTTGTCTGGGCAATTAATGAGGGACGTGGTGCGGCAAGATCAATTGACCAATACCTTATGGGAAGTAGCTCTCTTCCTGCGCCAGGGATGACCATGGGTTCAGCTGCAGGTTAATATGACTGGAAGTTTTCTAGCTGGACGTTCTCAACCTGTGGTCACCTCAGAACAGCACTTTGTACTTGGAAGTCGAATCAAAGCACCTTTCCCAGAAAATACCGAGCAGGCTATGTTAGCCATGGGCTGTTTCTGGGGTGCAGAGCGTTTATTTTGGGAATTAGATGGTGTCTATTCTACGGCGGTTGGTTATTCAGGGGGCGTTTCTGTAAACCCAACATATGAAGAGGTCTGTAGTGGTTTGACCGGACATGCGGAAGTTGTTTTCGTTGTCTACCAGCCCGAACAAATTAGCTATAAAAAATTATTAAAGCTATTTTGGGAATCACACAATCCAACACAAGGCATGCGTCAGGGTGGAGATGTAGGCAGTCAATACAGGTCTGCTATTTACGCGTTCACTGACTCGCAGTTAGGAATAGCCAACTCTAGCCAGCACGAATATCAAACCTTACTTAATACTGCTGGTTATGGCGATATTACAACAGAGATAGTTCCTGCAGCAGAGTTATATTATGCCGAGGAGTATCACCAACAGTATTTGGCTAAAAACCCTAATGGCTACTGTGGTATTGGTGGTACAGGAGTAGCCTGCAGTCTAGAAGCATTATCAGGCTAGTTAACTTACGCTCACGGGCAATGTAATCTCAAATTTAACCCCTGTTCCATCTTTAAGGTCATTGGCTTCAACCTTTCCATTATGGTGTTCGGCTATAAGTCTCACGATATAGAGGCCATGACCTAGGTGTAGACTGTCGCCACGTGTTTTACGCATGGACACTAATGGATCGAAAAGTTGACCCCTTATTTTTTCAGGTAATAACGGGCCCTTGTTGGTCACAGATAATAAAACCTGTTCTTTTTTGCCGCTTAATAGAATATTAATGGGACTGTTATCTTTGCTGAAACTGACAGCATTTTCGATGAGCTTGTCTAGCATTTGCTCTATGAGTTCACCAGATCCCTCAATATTTGTTCGTGGCGCAGTTTGTTCAAAGTTGAAGCGATCTCCATAGATATCGCTATAGGCTTCTATACAACCAGGGAGTATTTCAAGCAGGTCAATAATCTCTAGTGTGGTATCGGATATTGTCTGTTTAGTTCGAGTAGCCACGCTCATTTTTTCTAGAGTAGTTTCTAGACGCTCTACACCTTTCCGAAGCCTTTCAAGATAAGGAACAAGTTTCTTATCTTTAGATTCATGTTCGATGTGCTCAAGGGAGGAGGCAACTATGGAGAGAGGAGTACGAAGTTCATGAGAAAGTTTATCGTTTAGCGTGAATTGATAATTTATATTTTTATCAGCTTGATCGAGCAGGCTAGTAAAACTTCGTGAAAGTTCACCTATTTCATCTCTTGCTTTGCTGTCTGGTAGATTAGGACGAATCTCACCTTTTGGCCCAAGCGCACAGTCAGCCGCTTGAGCTAGTTTTTGCACTCTGATTGACAGCCATGTGGCATAGCTGAGCAGGGCAGCAAATACTAACAAGGTGAGCACAAGGGTAGAGGTCATAAAACTTACCATTCTTGTATTATTCAGAGTTAGGATTGCTGAATTACTTTGTTCTAATATTACTGAGCCCACCATTAATGCTGATCCGGATTCGGTGATGTTATAAATAGGAGAGGAGGCCATAACAATGGCACTTCCTTCGGTGCTATGCGAATACCATTCAGACTCTCCATTTATCGCTGTGCGTAATGTTGTATCGGAAAGTTTGCCCCTGGCATGTGGCACTTCAAGCGTATCGTAACGAGGGTCGCTACGACGGATAATAAAGCTATAAAAACTTTCACTAAAGCTTAAAGGTATATTATTAGCAGTATCTCCTAGAGTGTTAACAGACCCTCCATCAAATAATATCCAGCCCTCCGTATTTGCTACACGAAGGCGCCGATTTGGCTGATCTTGCTGGTCAAAGACCTGTCTAATAGCAGAAGCCAGCTGTATCTGTGGATAAAACAATTTTCCTGGTCGATCTTCGCTTTGCCATAACTGCAGTATTTGACTTGGTTCAATTAAGGTAGCCCAAGAATTTGCGTCATTTGCGATATCCTCTTCATTGGCATTGATAATGGCAACTCCGATACGTTTAATTGGCTGGCTCCCTATTTGGAGGGGCATCAATACTTCGATTGCATGTCCATTTTGGGTTTTTCGCCAAGAAAATTGAACTCGATCTTCGTAGTCACCTGATATAGCCCATTCTGGGGGTTCGCTACGCTGGGCTTGCTGTGATGCCGGATGAAGTAGTAGAGCAAGGTTTTCACCACCCTCAATAAGAAGAATTATCTTATCCACGCTTGTTTCAACTGCGGTCAAGGATTCAGAGGCCAGATTATTGTCGCTAATGCTTAGAAA
>DJLG01000094.1:3377-6429 GCA_002434915.1 Proteobacteria bacterium UBA6522 | reverse complement strand
ATACATAGGAATGCAAATTGCGTGCCAACTTTTTTTACGCTATTACAGTGTTTCAGAAGCATTTAAAACACGGAAAACCGTAAAACACGGAAGACCGTTGAAAATAAACACGGAAAACCGTAATATTTAAAAATGAATGAAAGGTATCAAAGACTATTTCGTAAAAACCCCAGTATGGCTGTGATAATAGGACAGGACGGCTGTTTTTCTGATGCAAGTGACACATGGCTTGAAAGATTTGGGTACACCAGGGATGAAATCACTCAGTTCAAACCCCAGGATCTTGCTAGCTCCTCTGTTGCTCATCTTATTGTGACAGATTACCTACCGCTATTAAGGCGCACTGGCCATCTTTACAATGTGCCAGTCGATATTCGGACAAAAGATGGAAACTTCATTGAATGTTTTGCTAATGCTGTTGTAGAGAGCAAAGAGGATGGAGAGCATTTAGAAACCGTGGCTGTATATTCTGAGGTTGGAGAAAATACTCGGATAGAACAGCACTTCCAAGAATTCTATCGCGATACCCCTGCAATGATGCATACGGTGGATAGCCAAGCACGGATCATTCATGTTAGCGAGAGATGGCTTTTAAAGCTCGGGTATCAGCGTGAAGAAGTTATAGGCCGCAGTATTGTAGATTTCATGGCCGAGGACTCTGGTCTAGATCAGCGCTCATTAATTAGCATCATTGCCCAAGGCGACCTGGATAATGAGCCACGTCGTTACCGTACTAAGGAAGGCAAGATCATCGAAGTCTTAGCTTCCTCCCGTGCTGATAGGGAACATGATGGTCGTGTTAATCGAATGTATGTAGCTCTGAAGGATGTAACAGAGCGAAATCGAGCAGAGCGCCAACTAAGAGCAGCATTTCAAGAAAATGAACGGCTTCAGTCAGAGCTTGAACAAGAAAGAGACTATCTTCGAGAGGAGGTACAGGTCTCAATGAATTTTGGGCGCATTATCGGTGAAAGCCAGGCTTTAAAAAAAATGCTCACCCAATTGGAGGCCGTTGCTCAGACTTCAGCGAGTGTGCTTATCCAAGGAGAGTCTGGTGTTGGCAAAGAATTAGTAGCTCACGCAATTCACTCTAGAAGTATGCGTAGTGATGGTCCGCTGGTTAAGGTCAACTGTGCCTCGATTCCACATGAACTATTTGAGAGTGAGTTTTTTGGTCATGTAAAAGGTGCATTTACAGGAGCCCACCGTGATCGTATCGGTCGTTTTCAGCTAGCTGACGGGGGAACACTATTTTTGGATGAGATTGGTGAAATACCACTGGATTTGCAGGGAAAACTACTTAGAGTGCTTCAAGAAAGCGAGTATGAGAGGGTCGGTGACGATAAGACGCTCTCCGTAGATGTTCGAGTTGTTGTAGCAACAAACCGCGACCTAGAAAAAGAGGTTGAAGAAGCTTCTTTTAGAGAAGACCTTTATTATCGTCTTAGTGTTTTTCCTATTCAGGTTCCACCGTTACGTGCCCGTGATGATGATGTCGTGCAGATTGCAAGCCATTTCTTAAAAAAAATATGCCAAGAGTTTGGACATCGTCCGTTGACCCTTTCTCGCAAGCAATCCAGTTTATTAAAACAGTACGATTGGCCTGGAAATGTAAGAGAATTAAATAATGTTATAGAGAGGGCAGTAATACTCTCTAAAGGAAAGGTTGTACGGCTTGATTTAGCAATGGCAGATATTCTTAACGTGACGCCTGCATTAGATAGATCTAGCGATAGCATAGATCAGCCTGCGGTGATGACAGAAAAGGAACTCACTGCGCTTGGCAGAAAAAACATGCTTTCCGCTCTACAGGTAACCAATTGGCGAGTATCAGGTCCAGAAGGTGCGGCAGAATTAGTAGGATTGAAGCCTTCAACATTTGCCGATCGAATGAAAAAATTTAAGATCAGTAAGTACGATGAATAGCCAATATTGACTCAATATTTTGACAATTTTATATGTGCTAAGGTTGTTTTTATAGTGTAAAAACTGCTAGTGTTAATGCCGTTAGATGTTCCAATCCGAATAATAATAAAAACTAATAATCAACCTTGTCTTATTTAACTGATAGATTTAAAGAAGCGGTAGTCGTACTAACAGGCGATGGTCCGCTCAAGCAACGGTTAATGGCTGCTTATACAGAACATTTGGATGACTTAGAAAGCACCGAGCTTCCTCCTACATTGCGAGCTACATTTAATGATCTGCATGCAGCACTTCATTATGTTGAGCCTATTTCTCGGGAGCCCTCGATTAAGGCAAGTGTACGAAAGATGTCTTCTTCAGAAGCAACTCTTCATGCGGAAACTATTGTTATGCTGCTTTCTGACTTAATTTCCCAGGATCATCGTGCTGAACCACTTAAAGCGGTTAGTAGTGAAAAAAAGGTACTACCCAGTTTCTTAAGACGCAGCGGCTAATTATTTTGTAAAAATGTCCATACCCATTGGGCATCTCTATTGTGGTGTCCTACACTCTATTTCGAGACTTAGGCACAATATTAACTATGCGAGCGTTCTTTTTTCTTTTTCTCTCATATGCAGTTTGCGGTCTTTCTTCAGCACAGCTGCCTAGCAGGTTGGATCGTATAGTCAGTGCACATGAGATTCCATACCAAGGTATTAGTATTTTGGTTCGGGAACTCAACGGGGAGAACTTAATTCTAGATCACCTTTCAGAGGTGCCTCGTAATCCAGCGTCTACGATAAAGCTCCTTACAACGTGGGTTGCACTTGAAGTGCTTGGGCCAACTTACCGGTGGCCAACAGAGATTTATTTTTTAGGGGATTGGGATGGCCGCAAACTAGACGGTGATTTGGCGATTAAGGGTTACGGTGACCCTTACCTGGTCACTGAAAAGTTCTGGAGTTTGTTGGCAGAACTGCGACGCTTAGGTCTTGAAGAGATCACAGGTAACCTAGTGATTGACGATTCTTATTTCGCTGATGTTGAGGAAAACCAGGGAGACTTCGATAGTCAGCCATATCGTGCTTACAATGTTTTGCCAAATGCACTTCTTGTTAACTACAAGGCAATAAGATTTGTATTTCGT
>DJLG01000094.1:0-3001 GCA_002434915.1 Proteobacteria bacterium UBA6522 | reverse complement strand
TAAATATTATAAATCGTCTCGATCTGAGTGGAAATCCATGCCGAGGTTTTCAGGCGGGCATAAGCTTTGATATTCGTGATCCTGATAATGGTGAGACTGTTGTTTTCTCTGGCTCCTTTCCCAAAGCCTGCTCACCCTACTCTCTATACCGTTCGGTATTAAAGCACGATACTTTTACGCACGGGTTATTCACTACATTATGGCAAGGGGTGGGTGGATTATATTCTGGCAGCCTTGCTAGACAGAACATTGATGCGGATATGGAGCCTATGCTTACATGGCAATCTCCACCTTTAGCTGAGGTGATTCGCAGTATTAATAAATACAGCAATAATGTTATGACCCGCCAATTGCTCTATACGCTAGGTGCGGAACAAAATTCAGTGTCCGGAACACGTGAAGCCGGTATAGAGGTAATTTATAACTACTTGACCGAACGAGGCCTAAACCCGTTATCACTAGTCGTAGATAATGGTGCGGGACTTTCACGAGATACACGAATTTCAGCATCTCTCCTCACAAATGTTCTAGAGCTTGCCCAGACCAGTTCGTTTGGCTCAGAATTTATGGCATCTATGTCGATTAGTGGTCTTGATGGCACTACTCGAGGACGTTTTGATGATTCTCAAGAAGGTCGCGCACATATAAAAACAGGAAGCCTAGATGACGTCGCAGCGCTTGCAGGATATGTGCATGCTGCTAGCGGTAAGACATATCTTGTTTCGGCTATGGTCAATGCTCCAGATGCTCATCGCGGCCCTGGTCGGGAGCTATTAGATGAGCTTATTAGTTGGGTCTATGAACTTCAGTAGTGTCTAGAGGTTGTATTGATTGTATGACTATCTAAGAATCACCCCGATTTTTAATAGCCTGCCGGCTTTTTAGCCAAGTATTTATACGGTAACCAAGCAAAAGTAGTAAGACGACGCTATAGAAAATAGGGTCAGATATATCTATTTTTGCTTGCAGCAAGAAGTGAAGAACTCCAAGAATTGCAGCGAGATATATCAGGCGATGTAACTTAGCCCATCTACGCCCTAGCCGTCTCTGGGCTGAGTTGGTAGACGTTAGTGCTAGTGGCACCATCAACAAAAGACTTATAAAACCAAGCGTAATATAAGGTCTTTGTGTTACATCAACAAATAAAGAGTTCCATGCAAAGCCCTGGTCAAGAGCTATATAGGTTAAAGCATGAAAAACCACATAACAGAAGCACAAAAGCCCTAGAGTTCGACGAAGACCAACCAACCAGACAAGACCTGTTTCTTTGCGTAAGGGAGTTATTATGAGCGTGATTAGGATTAGGTTTAGACTGGTTTTACCGAGTGTATGTAAAATTTCCTGAACAGGGTTTGCTCCGAGATCTCCTAATCCATTAGCTCTAGCTAATAGATGTAGTAATGGGATCAGACATGCGAGAAGAACAAGCGCCTTAATAAACCCAAGGAAACGGCGGGTCACAATCAAATAACCAGCTAGTAATTCGTCATCAAATTTAGATTTGTGTAGAGGCTAGCAACCTCCTCAGCATAACCGTTGAAAAGCATTGTGGGAACGCGCGCAGAGAATATGCTACCGCCAAGAACTCTTTCGGTTGCCTGGCTCCATCTCGGATGGCTTTTATCTGGATTTACATTAGAGTAAAAACCATATTCTCGTGCATTAGCCATGTTCCAGCTTGTCTGTGGTTGCTCGTCCATAAAACGTATACGGACGATAGACTTAATACTTTTAAATCCGTATTTCCAAGGAACTATAAGTCGAAGAGGTGCGCCATTTTGATTAGGTAATACTTGTCCATAAAGACCAACAGTTAGAAGAGTTAACGGATGCATTGCTTCTTCAATTGTCAATCCTTCCCGGTATGGCCAACGTAGGACTGGATAACGCACTCCCGGCATTTGGTCGGGGTCATTTAATGTGAAAAATTGCACATACTTAGCTTGTGAAGTTGGCTCAAACCGTTTGAGCAAGTCTCCCAAAGGAAACCCTACCCAGGGTACAACCATTGACCATGCTTCAACACATCGAAAGCGGTATATCCGTTCTTCTAAAGTGTGTCCTTTGATAATGTCCTCTAAAGCAAAAGTTCCAGTTTTTTTTGCTTCTCCTTCGACTGTCACAGTCCATGGATGTGTTTCTAGTGTATGGGCATTACTTGCAGGATCTGTTTTGCTAGTTCCAAACTCATAATAATTATTGTATCCAGTGACGTCCTCAAAAGATGTTGGTTCTGAGCTAACATTGCTTGGCCAGGATTTTAAGTCATTCAGGCGACCGCTTTCAGGAAATGGTTGCTCACGATTTCCTGATTCCTTTTGGTTTAGGGGTATCAGATCTTCTTGGGCTGATAAGTTTGCAGTTTTTATTAGGCCCATAGCCAGGGCAGTTTTTAGTAACATTCTCCGTTGTCGGAATGTTGACTCCGGGGTAATTTCAGAAGCTTTGATATCTTGTGGTCGTTTGATCAGCGTCATTTCGTCCTACCCAAAACTTTTAAGTCCAGTATAGCTACTACAATGTTGCAACGGTTAGAGTTAAATCGCTAGTTTTATTCTAAATGCACCAAAATAGTGCAGCATTATTTTAAATGCACCAAATAGTTTCACGATTGCTCCAAGTAGCGTTACAATAGCTCAGCCCTATAAAAATCAGTGTTAAAAAAAATAAGGACATATAATTGATTATTTGTCCAAGGGGATACATATGAAGCTTATAACCGCAGTTATTAAACCTTTCCGTCTTGATGATGTTCGTAATGCCTTGTCAGAAGTAGGCGTGCAGGGGATGACTGTCACTGAAGTCAAGGGGTTTGGACGTCAAAAGGGTCATACGGAACTTTATAGGGGTGCCGAATATGTGGTGGATTTCCTCCCTAAGGTAAAAGTGGAAGTAGCACTTACGGATGATCTGGTTGACCGTGCAGTTGAGACAATCATTGAAGCTGCAAAAACAGGGAAAGGGAGGATAGTCTTAAGGGCAAAAGCGGAAATTGAAACTG
>DJLG01000142.1 GCA_002434915.1 Proteobacteria bacterium UBA6522 | reverse complement strand
GTTACCTTTTCTGCGCGACCTCATGAGATGCTGGCTATAGTTGGTCAGAATGGCTCTGGCAAGTCTACCCTGGCTTCTTTATTTAATGGGATACAGCAACCCAGTTCAGGGGTCGTACTGGTCGATGGAATTCCAACCACGAAATATGATTTTGCTCTACTTGCAAAACGGGTTTCATATATTTTCCAGGTGCCGGAGAAACAGTTTGTATGTAATACCGTTTACGATGAAATTGCTCATGGTTTGCGAGCCTTAGGGTTGACGAAAACCGAGGTGGATAAAAAAACAATAGAATATTTAGAGATGGTGCGCCTTTTAGATAGAAGAGATGCAAGCCCTTATGTATTAAGTCATGGACAAAAAAGACGATTGTCTGTAGCAGCTATGGTGGTAGGACAGCCCGAAGTAGTGGTTCTGGATGAGCCTACTTTTGGTCAGGACTTTCATCAGGCAAGAAATTTAATGCAGCTTTTACGTCAGTTAGCCGATGGTGGGACAGCTGTTATCTTTATTACCCATGATATGCGGCTGGTGGCAGAATATGCAGACCGTTCAGCAGTATTGTGCAATGGAAAAATAATTTTTGATGGACAGCCATCCAGTCTGTTTTCTGATCAAAAAGTAATGGAACAAGCTCGATTAAAGCCCCCTCCTGTATATGAGTTTTCAGCTCGCTTATTTGAAGAGCCAGTTCTCAGCACTGCACCATTGGTTCAAATGATAAAGGAGAAAATTAATGGCAAAAGCTAACCTTTCATTTGAAGGAGGGGATTCTCTTTTTCATCAGATGACCCCATTTTCGAAATTACTGTTTATATTAAGTATTTCTTTTGTGGCCATTTTTAATACTAATATTTACGTGGGTGTTGGCCTGTTTCTTCTGTGTTTTTTTGTTGCCTCATTTTGTACTGGTGTGCCGCTAAAAAAATACTGGGTTCTGGGAAGAATAATCCTTCCTTTTATTCTAATACTGGCCGTTGTTTTCCCGTTTTTTTATGGTGGCCAGGCTACAACCGGACCAGATATTGTCGCGATAACAACTCCATTCAAGGATTTAACATGGGCGGCACTGGGTTTTGGAGCGCTTCTTGCATTACGATTTATGTCCCTTGCTTTGGTAGGGTTGTCTTTTGCTTTCACAACTCATCCAACCGATATGGTGCAGAATCTTTCCGGGCGTGGTTGGGACTACCGTTTGGTTCATGCGCCAGTACTTGGCTTGGTGCTTTTTCCTGCATTTTTAGAATTAGGGCGAGAAATTTCAATAACACAACGAATTCGGGATCTTGGCCAGGATACAAATTGGTTAAAAAGAAAATTAATACGTGTCAAACATCTAACTTTTGCAATGTTAGTTATGGGTTTGCGAAATGGGCAGACTCAGGCAATGGCGCTGGACATCCGCGGATATGGTGCACATAAAACCCGAACTTTTATGCGTGAAGTTCCAAAACATCGAGCTGGCGAGATTTTTGCGTGGTTGTTTTTTTTGCTTTCAGTAATTTATCTTGTGTATGAGTTTAATCCTGAAACTATGCAATGGAATATAGGGCCCTGACTCAATATCAGAAAGCATTTTTTAATTAATCTGCGGGGCTTGGTTAATGTCATCAAGCTGTTCTTTCCATCTTATTGATTCAAACCAATAGTCGCGAACAGTGTTTAACCAGGTATCTGATTGGTGCGCGATAATCCACGCATTAAGAAAAACAATAAAATCAGGATCTCCTTTGTTTACCGCAAAAGCGATGCTGGTTTGTACTAATGGATCGATAATCGGAGCACCCACTTGATTGGGGTTCTCGAGTGACAAGAAGGTTGGTATTGGCTCCTCTTCCAGATAGGCGTCAACTGCTCCATCAATGAGTGCGTTACTTGCTAATTCAGAGCCCTCATATAATTGGTGTTGGCTTCTGGGAAAAATATGGGCAATAAGCTCCTCAGTGCTGTGACCACTTACAGCTGCAATTGTGTAGTCTGGGTGGTTAAGGTCCTCTAAGGTTTCTGCAAGAGTGGTGCTAAGCAGGTTTGTAGCAAGAGTTATTTCATCTGTCATATATGGTTGACTAAAATTAACGTGAAGTGCTCTTGAAGGAGAAACAGCAAGCCTCGCTATGATAATGTCAATGTCTCCAGATTCAAGCGCTGGAATCAGACGTTCCGATTCATAAACGCGAAACTCCACATTAACCTTCATATCTTCAGCAAGTTTATTAGCAATATCGATTTCAAAACCCATAAGTTCACCAGAGCGCTTTTGCATTGCCCAGGGCATATGCAAAGCTATACCAACTCGTAAAGTTCCGTAATTAAGGGTTTGTTGCAGTGTTCTTCCCGAGATTGATGAGCAAATAAGGCTAAGAAGGAGCCCTATGAAAAGAGATTTTTGTTTTAGCATTTGCTACCTTTGTTCTAACTTAGATGTACAAGTTTTTCCGAGTCAGTTTGACTGCGAGAGAGCGTAAAAATTTCTTCTGTGTAATCCGAATTTCTCTATCCTTTAATACTAAGCAGGGTGATATCATCTATAGGTAGTCTCAACCGTAGCTGATGAATGACATAACGTCGACTTAAAACTAATGATAGTGACTTCTCAACCAATCCAATCAAATCACTTAATTCGAAATCCATCAAATAAAATGATGACTCGTTTGAGATCGTTGGCAGGAAAAGCTATTGCAGATTACGCCATGATCCAAGATGGAGACCGTATTATGGTCTGCATATCAGGCGGCAAAGACTCCTTTACTTTAATGGATGTCTTGCTTGAGCTAAAGAAGCGAGCACCTATTAGTTTTGAAGTTATAGCCGTTAATTTGGATCAGAAACAGCCAGGTTTTCCGGCAGACATTCTACCGAGCTACTTCGAGTCCAGAAATATTGATTTCCGAATTATTGAAGAAGATACCTATTCTGTTGTGAAACGTGTCGTTAAAAAAGGCAAAACCATGTGTGGTTTGTGTTCACGATTACGGCGTGCGGTACTTTACCGGGCTGCAGATGAACTAGGGGTAACAAAAATTGCATTAGGCCATCATCAGGACGATATGGTTGAAACACTTTTTCTAAATATGTTCTTTGGAGCCCGTCTTAAAGCTATGCCGCCCAAGCTTTTGAGTGACGACGGAGAGCATGTAGTGATTCGGCCGCTGGCTTACTGCCGAGAGTCGCATATTTCAGAATATGCCCAGAATCGCCAGTTTCCTATTATTCCCTGCAATCTATGCGGATCCCAGGAAAACCTCCAAAGAAAAAAAATTAAAGCTATGTTGAGCGGTTGGGAAAAAGAAGACCCTGGTCGTACAGAACGTTTATTCAAGAGTCTCCAAAATATTAGCCTGTCTCATTTGGCAGATTATGAGCTATTTGATTTTAAATCATTAGCTTCTAAGACGGCAGAGTCTCCTTAGAGGTACTTTTCTGGCTAATCTGCTTTCTCGTCAATAATAGTATTGCTGAGCAACCCCACGCCTTTTATATCAATTTCAACCGTGTCTCCCGGTTTCATCCAGATTGGCGGTTTTCGTACTCGGCCTACGCCACCAGGTGTTCCGGTTACTATGACATCGCCAGGTTCTAGAGGGGTCCAGGAAGAACAGTATTCAATGAGTTCAGGGATATTAAAACAAAGATCACTTACAGGAGAATCCTGAAGAACCTGTCCATTCAGTCTTGTTTGCAGGTGAAACGCATTTGGATCAGGTTGCTCATCACTTGTAATCATATGTGGGCCAAAACTACCGCTTTTGTAAAAGTTTTTTCCTGCTGTGAACTGAATTGTGTGCCTTTGAAAGTCACGAATGCTACCCTCATTAAAACAACTGTAGCCAGCTACATAGTCCATTGCTTCAGCTTGTGGAACATGCCTTGCTCGTTTTCCAATAATGACAGCCAGCTCTCCTTCATAATCAAAATCTGTTGATACCTTGGGCCGAATCAGTGGAGCATTATGTCCAACAATGGAATCTGAGAAACGAGTAAATAAAACTGGGTATTTAGGTATGTCTCGGCCAGTTTCTTTTATATGACCAAGATAATTAATCCCTACGCATAGGATTTTAGAAGCATTTGGAATAACGGGTAGGTAGTTAATATCTTCTTCAGAAAAGTCCGCATCAACGCAATGTAAATCATGAAGCTTTCCCAGAGCCCCAGCGATTAAAATACTGCGGAGATCAGAAAACTGTCCTGAAAGTCTAGCGCCGGCATCTATAACGCCACTTTCGTTTAGCAATCCAAAGCTTGGTTTGCCCTTATGTTCAAAGCTGATGGCACGCATTTAACTTCCTTAAGATAGAGTAATTAGGTAGACAAAGTATGTGAACGAGATTCCTCAGAAAGGGTACGAATTGCTTCGGCTAGCGATACAACTTTTTGGCCTTTCTGTCCCAGTCGGCGAATGGAGACAGTCCCTTCCTCTACCTCACGTTTGCCTAATGCAATTAAAACGGGTGTTTTCATTAGGCTATGCTCACGAACCTTGTAGTTAATTTTTTCATTTCTGAGATCCATTTCAGTGCGTAAGCCAGCATTCTCCATCTGCTGGGTTACTTCTTCAGCATATTCGTCAGCATCTGAAGTAATTGTAGCTATAACAACTTGTTTGGGAGCTAACCAAAAAGGCAGATTTCCTGCATAGTGTTCCAGCATGATGCCGATGAAACGTTCTAGAGAACCAAATATTGCTCTATGAAGGAGAACAGGAGTATGACGGTTTCCATCTTCTCCAATATAGGTAGCTCCTAATCTACCGGGTAGATTTAAATCAACCTGAAGTGTTCCACACTGCCAGTCACGGCCAATAGCATCTCGTAATACAAACTCAATTTTTGGTCCATAGAATGCGCCTTCGCCAGGGTTATAGGTATAGTCAATCCCTAAACTTTCCATTGCCCGTTTTAATGCATCTTCCGCTCTGTCCCAAACGTCATCTGCTCCAACTCTTCGTTCTGGGCGATCAGCAAACTTAATGATGATGTCCTCAAAACCCATATCACGGTAAATATTCAAGAGAAGACTGCATACGG
>DJLG01000029.1 GCA_002434915.1 Proteobacteria bacterium UBA6522 | reverse complement strand
TCCCAGGGAATCCCATAACCACGGTCAAGTTCTAGTATCCAACCGGCGACATTATCAAGAAAATATCGATCATGAGTAACAGCAATGACTGTTCCAGAGTATTCAGACAAAAAACGTTCGATCCAAGCAACAGATTCGGCATCAAGATGATTAGTTGGCTCATCTAGCAGAAGCATGTCAGGGCTTGCTAAGAGCAGTCTACATAGCGCAACCCGACGACGCTCACCTCCAGATAGTGTTGATACATCTGCATCCCAAGGTGGTAAGCGTAGTGCATCAGCTGCGACTTCTAGTTTTCGTTCTAGTTCCCAACCACCTGCAGCGTCAATCGCATCCTGCAGTTTGCCTTGTTCAGAAAGAAGTTCATTCATTTCTTCGTCAGTCATGGGCTCGGCAAATCGCTCACTTATAATATCAAAACGGTTAAGAAGTGCGCTCAACTCTTCAACACCCTCTTCAACGTTTTCACGGACATTTTTTTTGGGGTTTAGTTGTGGTTCTTGTGGAAGAAAACCAATATTGATTCCAGATTGTGAGCGGGCTTCTCCATCAAATTCTTTGTCTTCACCAGCCATGATCCTTAGGAGCGTTGACTTTCCAGCGCCATTTAACCCAAGAACACCAATTTTTGCTCCTGGAAAAAAACTTAAGCTGATATCACGGAGGATATACTGTTTTGGGGGAACCACCTTAGATAGCTGATTCGTGGTATAGATATATTGCGCCATGAGGTACCTAGTCTCCGTTTAGATGCGGGATAATACTTTAAGGTTTAGTAAAAGTAGCAGTTATTTTCCCATTTGAAGATTAATCTAAGTAGGATATTGAAAATGTCAGACCAAGTTATCGTTATATATGGAGAGGAGTTAGCAAAATACGGTTTTCCGAATAGGCATCCTTTTGGAACGGATCGCCACGATGTCTTCATGAATGAGCTAAATGAGTCGCCAAACGAAGCGTATTTTATCCGGCGTCTCTCCAGGCTAGCAGAAAGGGATGAGATTGAGCGCTTTCACACTTCGGATTATGTCGATCGTGTTATCGAGCTTTCTGCTATTGGTTCTGGATATCTTGATGCGGGTGATACCCCTGCTTATCCAGGTGTCTATGAAGCTGCTTCCCATGCTGTTGGTGGAACCCTTAACGCATTAACTGCGATTATGGAGGGGGAGATTCCCAGAGCTTTCATTCCAATTGGAGGCCTCCATCATGCTGCTCGTAACAGTGCAGCTGGTTTTTGTGTGTTTAATGATTGTGGAGTAGCCATTGAAGTTGCAATGAGTGTTTATGGTTTGGAGCGAGTTGCTTATGTTGATATAGATGCCCATCACGGGGATGGGGTCTTTTATGGTTTTGAGGAGGACCCTCGGGCGTTATTTGCAGATATACATGAAGATGGACGTTTTCTATACCCAGGCACGGGCGCAAGGAGCGAAACAGGCCGTGGACCAGCCGAGGGCACAAAGTTGAATATTCCAATGCAACCTGGTTCCGATGATCAGGCGTTCCTTGAGGCATGGAGTGAGGTTGAGGCCTATATAGAGTCATCAGAGCCGCAGCTTATACTTTTGAATGCTGGTGCTGATTCTTTGGCAGGCGATCCAATCACTCATCTTGAGTACAGTGAGAATGCGCATGGTCATGCTGCTGCCCGGCTTCGACAATTTGCAGACCGTTTCTGTGAAGGACGCATTCTCGGAATGGGCGGTGGTGGTTATAATCGTGTCAATCTTGCAAGGGCATGGACTCGGGTAGTGGAAAGTTTTGCCGATCCTACGGTTAGTAACTTTTAAGCACACAAACGATTCTGTCTTAGAGGTACAATCCTAAACAGATTGATTAAGAACCATTACTACGGCATAGGAAGCTGATGATGCACAAGGACGATTTCCAGATTAAAGGGTTTGACCATGCTTTATTTGAGGCGATGGAGGCAGAACGATGTCGCCAGGAAGAGCATATAGAACTTATCGCCTCGGAGAATTTTGCAAGCCCTCGTGTGCTTGAAGCTCAGGGCTCGGTCTTAACAAATAAATATGCTGAGGGTTATCCGGGTCGACGTTACTACGCTGGATGTGAACATGTTGATGTTGCAGAACAGTTGGCGATTGATAGAGCAATGCAACTTTTTAATGCTGATTACGCAAATGTCCAGCCACATTCAGGTTCTCAAGCTAATGCCGCTGCCTATCTTGCGATGATGAAGCCAGGTGACAGACTATTAGGTATGAGTTTGTCTCATGGAGGGCATTTAACGCATGGATCAAAGGTCAACTTTTCAGGAAAGATATTTGAGGTTTTTCAGTACGGTATTGATGAAGAGAGTGGGCAAATTAATTATGACATAGTCCGTGAATTGGCAATTAAGCATAAACCTAAAGTTATAGTAGCTGGGTTTTCTGCCTATTCCAGAATTATTGATTGGCAACGTTTTCGAGATGTTGCTGATGAGGTTAATGCTTATTTATTAGTTGATATGGCTCATGTTGCTGGTCTTGTTGCAGCAGGTCTTTATCCGAACCCGGTCTCAATTGCGGATGTAACTACTACTACCACACACAAGACTCTTCGTGGACCCCGAGGCGGATTAATACTTGCACGTGAGAATGCTGAATTAACAAAACGGTTTAATTCTTTAGTATTTCCAGGTGTCCAGGGTGGTCCTTTGATGCATGTGATCGCTGCAAAGGCGGTTGCGTTATTGGAGGCGCTTGAACCGGAATTTAAGGTCTATCAGAAACAGGTAGTGGAAAATGCACGCTGTATGGCTCAGACGCTTATTGAACGAGGTTATAAAATTGTTTCGGGAGGGACTGATAATCATTTGATGTTAGTTGATCTCATCAAACAGGACATTACGGGACAAGCGGCTGAGGATGCTCTTAGTCAGTCCAATATCACAGTTAATAAAAATGCAGTGCCAAATGACCCTCGGCCTCCTCGCGTAACAAGTGGCCTTAGAATTGGGACTCCTGCTATTACAACGAGAGGATTCCAGGTATCAGAAACGGCACAGATCACTAATTGGATTGCAGATGTATTAGATGTATTGCATGACGAAAAGAAAACAGAGGTTGTAACGAAAAAAGTACGTTCTGATGTTATTGAGTTATGCAGCCGCTTTCCCGTTTATGAGGAAGGATAAAGCCCGCTAATTGGGGGAACTTTTGCATTGTCCATTTTGTAATAACGATGAAACAAAGGTAATTGATTCACGTTTAGCTGGTGAAGGATGGCAGGTGCGTAGGCGACGTGAGTGCCAACAATGCGATGAGCGTTATACGACCTTCGAGACAGCTGAACTTGTTATGCCTCATGTTATTAAGCGTGATGATAGTCGGGAACCTTTTGATCAGATCAAGTTACGAAGTGGCATATTGAGAGCTTTAGAAAAAAGACCCGTAAAAAGCGAGGATATTGAAAAAAGCATAGAGCGTGTGACGCACCTTCTTCAAACAATGGGGGAACGTGAGGTTTCCGGACGATTAATTGGTGACATGGTCATGGAGGAACTGCGCAAACTAGATCAGGTGGCCTACGTACGCTACGCATCGGTATATCGAAGTTTTCAGGATATTACGGAGTTTCAGAAAGAGATTGAAAAACTTCAATCACTTCCTGGTCCAGTTAATCGTGAGCAGATGTCTCTCTTGTCTGATGATGAAAGTTAATGACGGGCGAAAATAATAAGGCTTATATGACCCGAGCATTGCAGTTAGCACGCAAGGGGCTTTATACAACCGATCCAAATCCCAGAGTTGGTTGTGTTTTAGTTAAAGCTGGTGAAATTATTGGTGAAGGTTGGCATGAGCGAGCTGGTAACCCGCATGCAGAAATAATAGCTTTGGAGCAGGCTGGCCGAGAAGCCCTTAATGCAACCGCCTTCGTTACTTTGGAGCCTTGTTGTCATACCGGACGAACTGGGCCTTGTGTTGAGGCCCTGATCGATGCGGGAGTTTCACGTTTAGTGTGTTCAACCATAGATCCAAATCCATTGGTTTCTGGAGAAGGATTGAGGAGGCTTAAAGAGGCTGGAATTATCATTGAGAACGGGTTACTTGAAGATTTAGCGGCGAGTTTAAATCCAGGCTATCTAATGAGAATGAAGCATGGAAGGCCCTTTATAAGAAGCAAGCTTGCAGTTAGTTTAGATGGACGTACTGCCCTTGCAAGTGGCGAAAGTCAGTGGATTACTGGCGAGGATTCTCGAGCTGATGTTCATAATTGGCGAGCTCGATCTAGCGCTGTTGTCACAGGGATTGGTACTGTGCTTAAAGATGATCCCTCGCTAAATGCAAGATTGATAGATTTAAGCGAAAATGTTTTGCAGCCCCTTCGAATAATCATTGATTCTCACCTGCAAACGCCGGACTCGGCAAAGGTAATAGATTTGCCCGGAGACACTATTGTTTTTACAAAACAATCTACTTTGTCAAATGCACAGTCCAAAGCTAAAGTGCTGAGAGATAAAGGGGTTATGATTGAGGGAGTTTCTGGCGTTGAGCAATGTGACCTAAGGCAGGTTATTGAGCGTTTGGGAGAGTTAGAAATCAATGAGGTTTGGATTGAAGCTGGAGCTCAGTTGAACGGAGCCCTTCTGGAGTCAGGATTAATTGATGAGTTGGTCATATATGTTGCTCCTCATCTTCTTGGCGCTGACTCTTATGGGATGTTCTCTATAGAGCCTTTAGCAAGCCTTGAACAACGTATTCAAGTTACATATCAAGATATAAGCAGGATTGGTGAGGATATTAGGATTATTGCGTGTTTAGCGGAATAGTAAAAGGCACTGGCCAAGTTTTAGAGCATATAGATGTCGATGGTGATCGACGCTTAACCATTGGATTTGAGGGTGTAGATTTATCAGAGCTTAGATTGGGAGCAAGTGTTGCTGTCAATGGTGCATGTTTGACTGTAGTCGATACTAAAGATGAAGTTTTTATGGCAGACGTTTCTCATGAGACATTATCTAAGACAACTCTTGGTAACTGGAAGATAGGGGATAAGGTGAATCTTGAGAGTTCACTGCTATTAGGTGATTCGCTCGATGGACATTTTGTGACAGGACATGTGGACGGTATTGGGCATGTAGAGAGTTTAGTGAAGTCTGGTCGATCGATTGTGTTTGGAATTCGAACCGGGGTCGAACTTAGTTCTTTCTTAGCTCAAAAGGGTTCTATCGCGGTTGATGGGGTTAGCTTGACGGTTAATGATGTTGAAAACTCAATATTTCATGTGAATATTATTCCACATACTTGCGATACTACAGTCATCGCTGGGTATCGTATTGGTACCGCTGTTAATATTGAGATTGATATCATTGCGCGATATCTAGAGAAGTTTGCTGAGTGTGAGAAAAGCCCACAGAGCATAAATACAGATTTACTAAAAAATCATGGTTACACGAGCTAAGAATGAGTCTGCCTGGTCCGGGCTGAACAGCACGGAAGAAATCATTGCTGATCTTCAGGACGGCAAGATGGTTATCATCATGGATGATGAGGACCGTGAGAATGAAGGTGACTTAATTATGGTCGCCAGTAAAGTAAGTTCTGAAGATATTAACTTTATGGCGAGATATGGTCGCGGGTTGATTTGCCTTACGTTGACTGGCGATCGTTGTGAACAGTTACGATTGCCATTGATGGTTAGTGATACAGAGCGAAGTCGAGGCACTAATTTTACAGTTTCTATTGAGGCAGCTAAGGGGATTACCACAGGGATTTCAGCGCATGATCGGGCTTGTACGATAAGAGCGGCTGTAGCTCGGGAAGCAATGCCAGATGATCTTCGGCAACCTGGACATGTATTTCCTCTTAAAGCTCAGTCTGGAGGCGTATTAAGTCGTGCAGGTCATACAGAGGCAGGTTGTGATTTAGCCAGATTGGCAGGATTTGAGCCAGCGGCAGCAATTGTAGAGATCCTTAATGAGGATGGAACGATGGCCCGTAGAGATGATCTGTTGAGATTTGCACGTCAACATGATTTAAAGATCGGTAGCATCGCCGAATTAATCAGTTATAGACTTTCTAAGGAAGAGTCTGTTGAAGCTATTGCAGAGCAAATAGTTGATACTGATTTCGGTCCCTTTCGACTAGTGTGCATGGAAGATCATATTAATCGTACTGTACATTTAGCCTTGGTTCGAGGTGAACCAAATGCTGAGACACCCACTTTAGTTCGAGTGCACATACAAGATACCCTTAGTGATGTTATTGGCATCAAGGATTCGAAATTAGGGTGGCCGTTACGAGATGCAATGCAGTTAATAGCAGAGGAAGGTTGCGGCGTTGTGGTAATCCTTCGTCAGGAAGAGCTTCCCAAAAACCTTATGCAGTCATTCAGAGGACTTCAGGAAAAACAGGATGAGTTTTTGATAGGGCGTGATCATACTGCTGAGCTCAAGACATATGGTACTGGTGCTCAAATTCTTAGGTCGCTAGGAGTACAGAAAATGAGAGTGTTGAGTGCCCCGAAAAATATGTATGCTATTTCCGGTTTTGGGTTGGAAATAGTTGAATACATATCTTCTGAAGGCAGTTCTGTTAAGGATGACGTAAAGTAGTGCTTATGGATGAACGAATAATTAACACTGAAGGTAATTTAAACGGACATGGTCTGCGTTTTGGAATCGTAGCCTCGAGGTTTAATGATTTTATCGTTGACCGTCTTATTAGTGCGGCAGTAGATACTTTAACTAAGCATGGTACTAATAAAGCAGACATAGAGCTTGTTAGAGTTCCAGGCGCTTTTGAGATTTCATTAGCGCTGCAAAAGCTTGCAGAATCTAAGCGCCACGATGCTTTAATCGCACTTGGTTGTGTTATACGTGGAGATACTCCTCATTTTGAGCATGTTGCTACTCAGGCAGCCAATGGTATTAATCAGGTGATGTTAACTCATAGTTTGCCAATAGGGTTTGGAGTACTTGCAGTTGATACTATCGAGCAGGCAATTGAGCGCGCAGGAGCTAAGGCAGGAAATAAAGGGGTAGATGCTGCCTTAACTACTATTGAGATGGCTTCATTACTCAGGCAGCTTGAGCGCTGAGTAATAGTCCAAAAAATACTCGTGACAGATGAAAGCTCATTGCGATCAAGGCGTGGTGCACGCGAACTTATTGTAAAAGCTCTATATCAGTGGCAGCTCGCCGATCATAGCGAAAGTGAAATTAGAAGCCAGTTTGCAGACAAGCCAGAGTATGGCCGCATAGATCAAGACTATTTCAAAGACCTTCTCGGTATTATCTTGAATAAAATTAATTTTCTTGATGCTGCTATTGGAAAGCATGCAGATCGGGAAGTAAAACAACTGGACGCAATTAGTCGAGCAGTGCTTCTATTGTCTATTGCGGAACTAAGTGAGCGGCGCGATATTCCAAAAAAGGTTTCAATTAATGAAGCGGTGGAGCTTGCAAAGCGCTATGGGCCTAAGGACTGCTTTAGGTTTATAAATGCCGTTCTTGATAGGTATTCAAAAGAAGATCATAAACCGTAGTTAAATAAATCCTATGGGACAAGATGAGTTTCAAGTCATTTCGAAGTATTTTCAGCGATCAACTGAGGATTCTGCTGTTTTATTGGGAATAGGGGATGATGCGGCAGTTGTGGAAGTGGCGGGACCGATGGTTGTTACAACCGACACCATGGTATCAGGCATACATTTTCCTAGCGAAACATCTGGTGACGTTGTTGGTTATCGGGTGCTTGCAGCTAATCTAAGTGATTTGGCTGCAATGGGAGCAGAGCCACGTTGGTGTACTCTCGCCTTAACTATGGAAAATGCTCAGGATGAGTGGTTAGCTAAATTCTCGAATGGTTTTTTTGGTTTAGCAAATGAATACGGCGTTAGCCTAATAGGGGGAGATTTAACGCGTGGACCACTGGTAGT
>DJLG01000117.1 GCA_002434915.1 Proteobacteria bacterium UBA6522 | reverse complement strand
GCCCAGGTGGCGGAATTGGTAGACGCGCGGCGTTCAGGTCGCCGTGTCCTTACGGATGTGCGAGTTCGAGTCTCGCCCTGGGCACCAATTCGAACTGAGTCATAATTTAATCTGTTTTGAGGAATATGCGATGACAATGGAAAAATCAGCTCAAAAATCTGACCTTACACCAGTACAAAAGCTCGGTGAGGCTATAGCAGATCGCGTAGAACGCTGGATGCCCAGTCCATTTCTTTTTGCCATCATTCTGACTTATGTGGCAGCAATAACTGCTTTTATCTCTGAAGATTCTTCTGTAACAGATATTGCACTATCCTGGTATGACGGATTCTGGAACTTACTTCAGTTCGCAATGCAAATGGTGATAATTCTTGTCACTGCCAATGTGGTTGCTTATCACCCCAAGGTAAAAAAATTAATACTTGCACTTGTTCGCCTCCCAAAAAACGGTCGGCAAGCTGTTGTATTAGTAGGACTTGGATCCATGCTAAGCAGTTGGATCTCATGGGGTCTTGGACTAATTTTTGGAGCAATACTAGTTAGAGAAATGGGAAAACGTGCATATTATGATAAGACCCCCGTGCACTATCCTCTTCTCGCGGTTGCTGGTTATCTAGGCATGAGCCTCACATGGGGATGGGGCATGTCTAGTTCAGCTGGCTTATTGCAAGCTACAGAGGGAAACACCCTCATGCAGATGGGGTTTGTCGATCGTATTATTCCAGCAACTGAGTGGGTATTTCACACTTATCCGTTGACACTGACGGGATTATCTCTTGTCTTTGGGTCACTTATGCTTTACCTGCTATGCCCTCCAAATGAAAATTGTAGAGGGATAGAACATTATGTTGAGGTTAAAGAAGAGACAAACTCAGAATCCTGTGATTCGGCTGAAACATCCCAGCAAAAACCAATTCAGAAGCCATCTCTCGCTGACAGAATAGACAACAGCACTATTCTCGGAGGAATTATTGCGCTAACTGGCATAGCCTTATTTACAAGAGCATTCTTCACACAGGGACTCGGTGCCCTTGACCTCAACGTGCTTAACTTTGGGTTTTTAATGATCGGCTTATTATTATTTACTAGCCCAACGCGTTATCTCAAAGAATTCTATGACTCTATTCAGGGAAGTGCTGGTGTCATTCTTTTATTCCCTTTCTATGCAGGAATTATTGGAATCATGACGGGCACAGGCCTAGTCGATACGATGACCGAATCTCTGCTTTCAATCGCAACGCCATCAAATTTTCCAGTAATCGCTTGGATAACTGGTGGAATTCTTAATGTTTTTGTTCCCTCAGCTGGTGGAGAGTGGGCAATCATTGGTGGACCAATGTTGGTAGCAAGCGCAGAACTTGGCATCCCATACGGTCAAGCGATTGCCTCCTATGCCGTTGGTGATGCCCATACGAATCTACTCAACCCATTCTGGGCTATTCCTCTCTTAGCTATCACTGGGTTACGTGCACGAGATATGTTTGGTTATGCAATTACTATGATGATACTGCTGATCCCCTTTCTAGCAATTACCCTGTATCTACTGCCTTACTAATCAAGGATATAGCCTTTCTTATCTTAACAATCTCTTATCTAAGCTTTTCGTTTCCAGCACTACGCGATAAGCTTTAACGATAACTAGAATAGGAAAACCCAATATGCACGCTTTAATGATTGTTATTTTCGGACTTACTGGTATGGCGTTCGGTTGGTTTGTCTATTCTAAATTCATTGCAGAAAAGATTTTTCAACTAGATCCTGATTTTGTAACACCAGCCCATGAACTGAGAGACGGTGTAGATTTTCTTCCAACGAATCGTTATGTCCTTTGGGGCCATCATTTCACATCAGTAGCTGGGGCTGCACCAATCGTCGGTCCAGCTATTGCTGTTTATTGGGGGTGGGTTCCTGCAGTTCTTTGGGTAACACTAGGAACAGTATTTTTTGCTGGTGTCCATGATTTTGGCGCGATTTGGGCGAGTGCCCGAAACAAGGGAAAATCCATGGGCGCATTGTCCGAAGATGTTATCGGCAAACGTACCCGCGCACTATTCATGATCGTAATGTTCCTTTTGCTTTTGATGGTAAATGCTGTATTTGGGGTAGTAATCTCTAGATTATTTGTTGAAACCTCAACCGCAGTATTCCCAGCTTGGTCAGCCATCGTTGTCGCATTGATTATCGGACAACTAATACATCGAAACTTCAATCTTACTGTGTTGTCTATCTGTGGAGTAGTTGCACTTTATGCATCAATTTATATTGGCAGTGGACTGCCAATTATTCTTCCAGATCAGGTTTTTGGATTAACAGCAAATGGTAGTTGGATCATCATCCTCTTTACATACGCTGCAATCGCCTCTGTTCTGCCTGTATGGGTCCTTCTACAACCACGAGATTTTATAAATGGACTACAACTATTTGTTGGCCTTTTCCTCCTTTATGGTGCCGTTTTATTATCCTTACCAGATATAACTGCCCCAGCCTTTAACAGTATGGTCTCGGAAAATTCTCCATCTTTAGTCCCTCTGTTGTTTGTAACAATTGCCTGTGGTGCAGTCTCCGGCTTCCATGGCATCGTTTCTTCTGGAACAACCTCAAAACAGTTAGACAAGGAACCAGATTCCCGCTTTGTTGGTTATCTTGGTGCGGTAGGTGAAGGTACATTAGCATTAGTTACTATCATTGCTGTTACTGGAGTTGGTCTAGCAGCCACCCCTGAACTATGGCATGAAATATACGATCAATATGGGTCAGCTGGTGCTGAAACATTCGTTCAAGGTGGCGCACAAATTATTCAAAACGGATGGGGAGTACCCCTAGGAATTTCTACCACACTACTTGCAACCATGGTCATCCTTTTTGCGGCCACAACGATGGATACTGGTGTTCGTCTACAGCGTTATATCATTCAGGAATGGGGTCAGATCTACAATATACCGGTCTTTAGCAATAACCTACTAGCTACCTTTATCGCTGTAGGTTCTTGTCTACTTCTTGCCTTTGGTGCCGGGGGCGCTTCAGGTTCAGGTGGTCTAACCATCTGGCCTTTATTTGGCTCTACTAATCAAATACTTGCAGGCCTTACCCTACTGGTAATCAGTGTGATGTTAATCAAAGCTGGTCGTCCAGCCCGTTATACTCTTATTCCAATGACTTTCGTCTTAATCACATCTGCATGGGCAGCACTCATTAAGCTTGTTGAGTGGTATCAGAATGGTGACTGGCTACTGGTGATAATAGATCTTATTGTTCTTGTTACTAGCGTACTTGTGACATTAGAAGCAGTTTCAGTCATCACAAAATATAAGAATGAAAGTTCATCTCCAAAACCAACAAATCAACTTTAAGCTTCTGAGCGCTTATTTTGACTTTGAACCAATATAGCCCCTAGTAATAGGGCAAAAACTGATAGCAGAATGGAAGCTCCAACTGAGGTGATACTAATGCTAGTAGCGCGAGCTACGCCGCCCATTATGAACCCGCCAGTAGCAGTTGCGCCTATTGCAAAAACGCCCCATAAGCCTAGTACGCGTCCACGGAATTCATCTTCAACCTCTAGCTGAAGAAGAGCCTGAACACTGATTCCACATAGAGTGCAGCAACCACCCAGACCAGCAACTACGAATACCCCGATCCAATATGTACTAGTCATTGCCAATATAAAGAGCAATATGCTTGAGCCCAGAGCGGCCATTGGAGCCAAACGTAATAAACGACCTGTATCCTGAGAACGCGTTACAGCAATCGAAGCAATAATAGCTCCTGCTCCAGCGGCTGAAGTGAAAATTGCAAATTCTGCGCTACCACCATCAAAAATAATGTCAGTAATAGCTGGCAATAGTTCCAGAATACCTCTAGCTAATATTCCGTTTGTACCAACAAGTATTAATAACCAGCGAATTACTGGGTGGTTTAATGCGTACTTTAGTCCATCTCTAAGATCACCAAGAATATTTGAGTCCTCAATGACACGAGGAGATCTCGGCAAAAGATCCACAATTAACAAACTAATTATTGCTGGAATTACAAGACAAGCAAATAAGCCAAAAGCCCAAGCAGCGCCTAATACTGAAATTATCAATCCAGCCAGTCCTGGTCCAACAAACCGAGAAAGATTAAATGCAATAGCCAGAAAACCTGTTGCACTTGCAAACAATTTTCTTGGAACCAGCTGCGTGATAAGGGAAAGTCGAGTCGGAGTATAGGCTCCCCCCATTACCCCTTGAAGCAAGGCAAAACCTGCCAGAACTTCAATGCTCAACTTATCAAAGCCAGTAATGACTGCTAAGGTTAATGAAATACTCATCATGCCAAAATGAATAAACATCGCCATCTTAACTAGATCATATCGATCTGCCGCAGCTCCAAATATAGGGCCAAGAATGATTCCCGGCGAAAACTGACAAAATGAAACGACACCGACCAAAAATACTGAGTTGGTCAACTCCCATGCCATCCAGCTAATAGTTAAACGGTAAATCCATAGACCATGAAGAACGATGAGAGTGCCGGCAAAGTAAATTGCAAAATTTCGGTTTGAAAGGGCAGAAGTCGACAAAGAATATAGCTTCCTTATAAGGATGATGATAGTTGTAGTCGGGTAGGCGGCGAGCATAGTCCCATACTCTGAGAAGATTAGCACCCTGCTCCCACTTACATTAGAAGCTCTACTACAATTTAATTGTAATTTAACCCAGTGAGAATCTATATCCAGCAAATCAGGAGAA
>DJLG01000147.1 GCA_002434915.1 Proteobacteria bacterium UBA6522 | reverse complement strand
ACAGCTCTGGTATAACCCAGTTGAGGAGATCCAGGTTGGCGTATCGACGCCCGTTGCGACCTTATTGAAGTCACTTTTAATAAAGAGGAATGTTAAGAGATGAGCCGAACTGTTAAGTGTGTGTTGCTTGGTGTTGAATCAGAGGGTTTAGATAGACCTACTTATCCTGGCGACCTTGGTCAGCGAGTTTTTGATAATGTATCTAAAGTGGCTTGGCAACGGTGGCTAGGGCATCAGACCATGCTTATAAATGAGTACCGGTTGACTCCAATCGAGCCCAAGGCACGCCAGTTTCTTGAGCAGGAAATGGAAAAGTTTTTCTTTGGTGGAGGTTCTGAGAAACCACCGGATTTCTTAGCAGAATCATAAAACATATTATTTTTTGTATGAATTAATATTATCGATTCATACGGTTTTCAATTAACTCATCTACAACGGTAGGTTCTGCTAAAGTTGATATGTCTCCGAGTTCATCATAAGCATTCTCGGCAATCTTACGAAGTATACGTCGCATGATTTTCCCTGACCTAGTTTTTGGAAGGCCTGGCGCCCATTGTAGATAGTCTGGGCTAGCGATCGGTCCAATTTCCTTTCTTACCCATAAAATGAGTTCCTTGCGGAGCGATTCATTAGGCACTTCTCCTGCGTTTAGCGTGACGTACGCATATATTCCCTGACCTTTTATATCATGAGGGAATCCCACAACAGCTGCTTCAGCAACCTTTGGGTGAGCTACTAAAGCACTTTCAACTTCAGCGGTACCCATGCGATGTCCTGAGACGTTGATAACATCGTCCACACGACCAGTAATCCAGTAGTACCCATCCGAATCTCTACGAGCACCATCACCTGTAAAATACTTGCCAGGAAATTGACTGAAATAGGTTTTAATAAAGCGTTCATGATCCCCATAGACGGTGCGCATCTGACCTGGCCAACTATCAAGTATGACTAGGTTGCCCTCTGTAGCACCATCTAAAAGGCTACCTTCATGATCTACGATGGCTGGCTTAATACCAAAGAAAGGGAGTGTTGCGGAGCCAGGTTTCAGGGCTGTAGCACCAGGCAGAGGGCTCAACATGATGCCGCCAGTTTCCGTTTGCCACCAGGTATCAACAATGGGGCATCGTTCTTCACCCACCACCTTGTAATACCACTCCCAGGCTTCAGGGTTTATGGGTTCACCTACAGTTCCTAGCAATCGGAGTGTTGATCTAGAACATCGTTTTACAGGTTCTTCTCCATCTCTCATAAGCGCACGAATAGCGGTAGGAGCGGTATAGAAAATATTGACTTTGTGTTTGTCGACAACCTGCCAGAAGCGGCTGGTATCGGGATAATTTGGAACTCCCTCAAACATTAGTGTTGTTGCGCCATTAGCTAATGGCCCATAGATGATGTAGGAGTGTCCAGTCACCCAACCAACATCGGCAGTGCACCAGTAAATATCGCCATCATGATAATCAAAAACATGCTGATGGGTCATCGCCGCAAACATTAAATAGCCACCAGATGTGTGAAGCACTCCCTTTGGTTTTCCTGTCGAGCCAGAGGTATACAAAATAAAGAGAGGGTCTTCTGCATTCATTACCTCAACCGGGCAGTTTGCATCTGCTGAAGCTGTGATTTCGTGATACCAATGATCCCGGTCATTTTTCCAGAGTATTTCACCACCTGTTCGTCTTACCACGACCACTGTCTCTACATGATTTTCAGGTAGATCTACCAGAGCGGCATCTACATTTGCTTTGAGTGGTATCGACTTGCCGCCCCGTAGCCCTTCGTCTGCTGTTATAACGATGTTGGAAGAGCAGTCTTCTATTCTTCCCCTAAGAGCTTCCGGAGAAAAGCCTCCAAAGACAACAGAGTGCACCGCACCAATCCGCGCACAAGCTAACATGGCGACTGCGGCTTCTGGGATCATGGGCATATAGATAGTAACTCGGTCACCTTTTTTGATTCCTAGGTTGCGCAATGCATTGCCAAATCGACACACTCGGTTATGTAACTCCTTGTAAGTGATATTCTCTTCTTCACTGGGATCATCACCCTCCCAGATAATGGCGGTCTGTTCTCCGCGTATTTCTAGATGGCGGTCTAGACAGTTAGCTGCAACATTTAGTTCACCATCACTAAACCAGCGTATATGTAAGTTTGATGTCTCATAAGAAACATCCTTAGTTTCCGTAAAGGCTTTTATCCAATCCAATCGCATTGCCTGATCTCCCCAGAAGGCAACAGGATCTTCGACGGATGATTTGTAGAGGTTTTGATATGTTGATTTATCTGTCCAAGCTTCGGCAGCAACTCTGTGTGCTACCGGATAAATTTTTTCTTCACTCATAGCTGTTTTTATCCTCTATTAACCCCCGGTTGGGGTGTTTCTGAGCTTTTAAATTCTGCATCTATGATTATAGCGAGGAAAAACGCTAGGCTGATGGTCTTGACTCGCCGTAAGTCGTACCGGTCTAATACGGTCACCTTTTAAGGCCAGGTAGCTCAGTTGGTAGAGCAGCGGACTGAAAATCCGCGTGTCGGTGGTTCAATTCC
>DJLG01000158.1:524-2977 GCA_002434915.1 Proteobacteria bacterium UBA6522 | reverse complement strand
GATTAACTATATATTTAATCAAAAATATGATTGGTTAAATTAAGCTAGACTGGAAATGACATTTGATCTGAATAATGAATGATGAGTGGGGAAGTCAACAAACAGCAAAAAATGCATCTATATTACAGTAAATCATGACTTCATGACTTTTTTAACCTGATCTGGCGTGAATGGTAGGTGTCTCAGGCGGGTTCCACTCAATGCAGCCACTGCATTAGCTACTGCCCCACCAGTAATTGGCAAGCCGGTTTCACCGATTCCAGTTGGACTTTCATTTGAATCAATAATCTTCACATTAATTTCTTCAGGGGTGTCTGACATTCTCATCACATGATAGTCATGAAAATTGGATTGTTGTACCTTTCCATCTTTAAATGTAATTCGTTCAGATAGAACACTGCTTAGCCCGTAAATAATCGCACTTTCCATCTGGGCCACGGCGTTGTCAGGTTGAACAACAATGCCTGCATCCAGAGAAGACCATACCCTATGTACCTTTATCTTTCCAGATGATCTCTCAAGTGAGACCTCCACAACACATGCTGCCAGCGAACCACTACGTTCGGCAAATGAAATTCCAAATGCGTGGCCATCTGGTGGTTTTCTTCCCCATCCTGCCATATCTGCCGCAGTTTCAAGAACCTTCAAGGCTCTTGGCGAATTATGCATCACCTGTCTGTGAAATTGATAAGAATCTACTCCCTCTGCAGTTGCTATCTCATCAATGAAGGATTCAATTGCAAACTTGGTAAAACCATGACCAACAGCTCTCCAGTACCTCAACCTAACACCATGACTCAACCCTAGTATTTCTATGTGCTGATTAGGAATATCGAAAAATGGAATTTTTGCTCCTGAGCTCAACAAACGTCTACCGTCCCCTACTATGCTATGTTTCCAGGCAATGAGTTTTCCATCAGCATCTAAACCAGCAACAAGCCTTTGCATGCACATTGGCCGAAAAGCTCCGTATTGAAAATCATCCTCCCGGCTCCAGATCAGTTTAACTGGTTTTCTGACAGTCTTTGACAACTCTGCTGCTTCTACAATGTAGTCAGACATTGATCGGCGACCAAAACCTCCTCCAAGGAAACAGGGATGTAGCTTGATTTTGCGAGGATTTGTCCCAAGAAGTTTGGCCACAGCCTTTATGGCACCTGAAGGTGATTGTGTACCAGCCCAGATTTCAGCACCATCACCTGCAGGGTTTACGGAAACTATTGCATTAAGGGGTTCCATTTGGGCATGGTAGACATGGTCACTAAAATAATCAGACGAATATATCCTGTGAGCATTTTGAATTGCAGCATCTGCGTCGCCTTGCTGATTTAAGACATGACCCCCTTTTTTTCCAGAACCGACAACATTTTTATATCCTTCCAAAATCTTCTCGCTGTCAAACATTTCCGCAGGTGCACCCTTGCTCCATTTGACCTTCAGTCTACGTTTTGCAGATATAAGGTTTTCGTAACGTTTTCCAAGGATTCCCACTCCATGTTTGAGACGGACTATTTTTTGGATACCTTGCATCGACTTGATTTCTTTTTCGTTGAAACTTTCTGGCTGATTACCATTAACAGGAGTACGCAGTATTGTGGCATAGAGCATATCTGGTACATTGACATCCATACTGTATATTGCACTTCCATCTACCTTTTCAGGAATATCAACACGAGGGACATATTTCCCGATAAGCCTAAATTCTCCCGGCTTCTTCAGGCTCTTCTCAGGAATCTCTGGAATTTCTTTTATGGTCTCTGCGAATGAGGCTATTTCTCCGTAACTGATTTTCCGGTTTGAAGCGCTGTGAATTACCATGCTTGGTTCGGTTTTCAACTCTGTCAAAGGAATTTTCCATTTCTTAGACACATTTTTTAACAAAACGTATCTTGCCTGAGCTCCGGCTTGACGAAGGGGCTTGAAATACCCACTTACGGTAAAACTTCCTACAGTAATCATGTGATATCCTCTGCCTCCCCAACCAGGTCTTCCGTATATTTTGGGATCAATTGGAGAATGTTCAACTTTAACTTTACTCCAGTCAGCATCCATTTCTTCAGCAATCAACACAGCAAGTGCTGTCATTGACCCCTGGCCCATTTCAGCAGAAGGATTTAGTATAGTTATTGTTCCTTCAGAATCTATCTTAACCCATACAGTGATATTTGAACCTTTGTTCTTTGATCCTTCAGAATCTTCATTTGCTGAAGCCCAGTTTCCATTTATTAAACCACCTATAGAAATCATAAATGTAAAACCACCAGTACCAGCTATAAACCGGCGCCGGCTGAGGCTTGGCATATGATTATCTAAAATATCAGGTTTTTTCATCACTTATCCTTCGTTAACTTTGGCTGAAGCAATTTTAATGGCGCGTATGATTCTTAAATAGGTTCCGCAACGGCAAATGTTTCCGTTCATGTACGCTACGATTTCCTCCCGACTGGGATTCT
>DJLG01000158.1:0-152 GCA_002434915.1 Proteobacteria bacterium UBA6522 | reverse complement strand
CATTGTGGGACTTGTGCCTCTACCCAGGCTTTTTGGAGTGGGTGGGACTGGTTTTTTGAGAGGCCTTCTATAGTAGTTACCGATTTTCCTGCTAAAGCCGAAACTGGTGTTATGCATGACCTGATTGGCTGACCATTTAGGTGAACAGTGCA
>DJLG01000105.1:417-12719 GCA_002434915.1 Proteobacteria bacterium UBA6522 | reverse complement strand
TCCCAGTGCCTCACTATTGGTTGATCATTGGCACGCATAATATCCATATAGTCACGTAGTATCTGACGTCCCGGCAAACCTCTTTCCTCAAGCGCTTCTGCCCATTCTTTCGCCATATTTGGAAGGCTAAGAGCCCAACTTTGTCGCTGCTCCTCAGTAAGAGGTTGTATTGTTCCTCCTTGAGCAACAAATTCTCCACGACTAGACTCTGCGCGCCTATCAGTTTCACGCGCCAATTCGTCTCGATAATCAATAGCAGTTTCTATGAGCACCTCACGAACTTCAGAAGGCAATCCATCATAGGTTCTCCTATTCATCGTGATAACTTTTGATGTCACAGCACCAAGACGAATATCGATCATGTAAGGCGCAACCTCATATAATTTATAAGCAACTGCTGATTCGGCCCATGCAACCGTACCTTCAGTAAGCCCTGTCGCAATATTATTATAGAAGTCACCAAGATTGCTGCTTACAGCAGCAGACCCCAACCCTTGAACATAACGTAAATTCAATCCTACCCCACATATCTTTTTCCCCTGAAAATCATCAAGAGATGAGATTGGCTCATTCATAAGAACCTGATATGTATCGATTGCACCAGCCGCAGTAAGAAACACCTGGTTGTAGTCATCCCACTCACTGCGTAATTCTGGATAACGAGCCACAAGTTCGTCTACGGTTCGGGCTACCAAGCCGATGTCTGCAGTAACAAGAGGGGTTACATAGCTTATGTTATAAAATGGAACTTTATCTGGATGAAATGGTGAGGTGATTATGCCAATATCGGCTAGCCCATACTGCAACGCCTCAAGCACACCACCTGTCTTTGCCACAGTACCGCCAAAGGCCGCATTCCAATCAATTTCATAATTACCGGTCGTCTCTAGTCGACGATCTACCTCTGGCATGTAGTAGTTCATAAAGACTCGAACCCATAGCGCTGTTGGCGCATATGCGTCTATTACCGTGAGAGGGATTATTTCCTGGGAGCGTGAGATTCCACTTATAGTAAAAGATGATATCCCTAAAAAAACAAGAAGCACTTGCCTACATTTTTGTAAAAGACTTCTTGGTTTCATATATGTTCTCTTAGATTGATCTTCATCTTTACCTTAGTATATCGCCCCAATCAGTTTTCTACTTTTTAAATTTTAATACCCAAAACCCTAGAAAACCAATGCAATCAGCCATATAAAAATTTTATCTATACAAGACTTAGTCTCACTTTACTTTCGAGCCTTCCCTTTCGCGCGTATACTTAATTCAACAAATACCCAGTTATGGTAAAAAATATCCTTCAGAGCATTGTTCATTAAGAACGTAGACTTTGATAGATTGAGTATCCGGGCATCATTGTGTGAATCCCGTAACGCAGTTCTAAAAAGTTAGTATATCGTTCCCTAATTTAAGGAGTCCTCAATTATGCGAGTTGGATTCATAGGCCTTGGTCGGATGGGCCATGGCATGGCAAAACGTATTCTTGATGCTGGTCATGAGCTTTCCATTTACGATAAAAATCCTTTATCTCTTGAAAAGCTTGGTTCTGATGGAGCTAATGTGGCTACTTCTATCGCTGAGGTAGTTGTAAACCGAGAAGTCATTATCTCAATGCTCCCAACTGATGAGATTCTAGAAGAACTTGTGTTTGCTAAAGGAGGTCTACTTGAATGTATGCCTAAAGGTTCAATTCATATGCCTAGCGGCACCCACAGCATTCAAACAATTCGGCAGCTAACAAATGCTCATACTGAAGCAAATCAAATTTTAGTTGCTGGTCACGTTTTGGGACGACCAGATCTTGCAGCAGAAGGTCAACTAACAATCATCCCTGCAGGCCCACCAGATGCTCTAAAGACCCTTCAACCTATTTTTGATTTGCTCGCTAAAAGAACGTTTATTGCAGGAGAGATTCCAGAATCTTCAACAGCCGTCAAAATTGCAAATAATTTTGTGCTTGGATCCGCTATTGAAGTCATTGGTGAAAGTATGGCATTAATCAAAAAGTTCGGAGTCAACCCTCAGCTTTTCCAAGAAATTCTTACGGAAGGACTCTTCGGTGCACCAGCTTACCGTATATATGGTCAAATTATTGTGGATGAGTCCTATGATGAAGTTGGAGCTTCTGTTGAAATTGGACTTAAGGATGCCAATTTAGCTCTTGCAGCTGGAGAGACCGTTAATGTACCTCTTCCCTGCGCAAATATTTGGCGTGATCGCTTACTGAGCGCCAGAGCTCATGGGGACAAAGACTTAGATTGGGCAGTCATGGCTCGTGAACAGGCTCGCGCAAGTGGTATTGAATAATCACTATCCCCAACAATATCTAATCCAAGAGTAATCTAATGCCAGATCTTCTAACCGATCCTTGGTTCCTTTCAGTTGCGATTATCTCCGTATTAATTACTGGTATTTCAAAAGGCGGGTTTGGAGGGTTTGCTCTTCTTTCGGTTCCATTGATGTCATTAGCAATATCACCCATTCAGGCAGCTGGGATTATGCTGCCCATTATGATTCCAATGGATATTTTAAGTATCTGGGTATATCGACACCGTTGGGACGCAAGAATTCTAGCTGTACTTATTCCATCAGCAACTTTAGGTATTACTATCGGGGGCTTAACAGCTGGTTGGGTAAACGATGATTTTGTCAGACTTTTAGTAGGAATAATTGCTGTCCTCTTCACCATACATCGAGCACGAGGAGTGCTTCGAATGGTAGGTAAAACAGTGTCGGAAAGACCTCCACCCAGTAAACCCTGGGGTGTGTTCTGGGGCATGTGTGCAGGATTTACCAGTTTTCTAGCACATGCCGGCTCACCTCCTTATCAAGTTTATGTGCTACGGCAAGGATTGAAGAAAGAAACTTACACTGGCACTAGCGTTATGTTTTTTGCCTCAGCGAATGTGATTAAACTTATTCCCTATGGGATGCTAGGACAACTATCAGTAACCAACCTATCAGTATCTGCGGCACTATTACCGCTTGTCCCTATAGGGGTTTTTCTTGGCGTATGGCTCAATCGCAAGATCCCAGAAAAGATTTTTTTCACTATAATCTTAAGTTCTATTTTATTAGTAGGGATCAAATTAATTTGGGATGGAGTTACAAGTTTCTGGGGGATGTAATGGCATATGAATAAATCAAGAATATTACATAGTCAATCACTGTGGTTTGCATGCTTATTATTATTGCCTGTAATCGGAACGACAGAGACATTTCGACTAACAGCAGCTGGACCTCAGTCAGCAAATCTTCCATTCATTGGTGTGATTAGTACTTTTGTTGTTCCTGAATCTAACAAAAGATTACAAGAGATGGGTAGCGAGCACAGCATTATTTGGCGAGAAGCCTATGGAGGATCCTTGTACAAATGGCAAGATAGTCTAGAGGCAGTTGAAGTTGGGCTTACTGACATAGGCTGGGTTGGTGCCCTTTGGGAAACCTCAAAGATGCCACTACAAAACGTCACTTACTACACACCTTTTGTAACTGATGATTTAACTCTTTTAGTTAACCTCTTTAACGAATTACATGAAACCATGCCTGAGCTAGCCAGAGCCTGGGATGATCAAAATCAAATTTTGTTAGGAGCTAGTGGCGTAGAAACGTACCATCTGATGACGACATTTCCTGTAACACAGCTAGAAGATCTTGAAGGAAGGAAAATACTTGCACCTGGGCCATCAGCAACCTGGTTGGAAGGTACTGGTGCAGTTGCAGTTAATGGTGGTCTTTCCACTTACTACACACAGCTTAATACTGGTGTTGCAGATGGAGTTCTAACAATTCTGAGTGGGGCATATCCCTATCGTCTCCATGAAGTAGCCCCCTATGTCACTTTGGTTGGACTTGGGGCACAGTTTCATGGAGGCCTCTCTATAAACAAAACAACATGGGGAAGATTACCTTCAGACATAAAGACAGTCCTCTCCGAGCTTGGAAAAGAATATAGTCAAACGGTAGCTATGGAAGTTATGCAAAGATACAACTTTGCACTCTCTGCCATGCAGGATGAGAACGCTACAGTAGTCCTTCTCTCTGAGGCAGAAAAGAAAAAATGGATTGACCGACTCCCAGATATAGCCGGCCGATGGGCTGAATCTGCTGAAAACAGGGGTCATTCTGCAAGAAAAACATTGACTACCTACATGGACTCCTTTCGAGCACGCGGTGGTCAACCACTTCGTAACTGGGACTTGGAAAACTGAGCTTTTTATCCCAAATTGATAGGAAATTGCATTACCTAATCCAATGGATGAATGGCATAGGCGTAGTATGGGTTTTTGCATTAATGTTTCTGATTTGTGCAGATATCATAGGGCGAACACTTTTTGATAGCCCACTGCAAGCTGTTCCAGAAATTGTCGCTTTCTCTCTAATTGCCTGTGTTTTTCTTCAATTAGCTTTTGCAACAAAAATGAATCGCCTAACACGCGTAGAATTTTTAGTTGAAAAGCTCAAAAAAAATGATAGTGAAATAGCTCTAAGTTTAGAACGTGCCTTTTCTATGCTTGGGGTTGGCATCATGCTAGCGATAACTATCGGTGCTTGGCCAGATTTTATTAGAGCAATGCAAACCAGCGAATATGTTGGTGTAGAGGGGATCTACACATTGCCAATTACACCTATTAAGCTAATTGTAGTTATTGGATCTTTTGTAACTGCATTAGCTTTTGTTTTTCGACTTAAGTCAACTAACCTCGCTTTTTCTAGTTTTCCAAGAGCGTGGAAAAAGGCACTCTGTATTTTAGTATTTTTAATTGCAGCTGCTACCATCGCATGGATCATTGAGCCTTCCGATAGACTAATAGGCGGATTCTCAATTATTGCAGTTTTAATATTAATTGCTTTTGGCATGCCAATTTCTATTGCCCTACTATCAAGTGGATTTTTAGGGTTTTCTTTGCTTAAACGTGATCTTAATATGGCTACAGATATTTTGTCTTTAGCTGCTCAAGGCACAATATCTGAGTATGTATTTGCAACAGTTCCACTATTTGTTCTGATGGGACTATTCGTTAGCGTATCTGAAATTGGAAGCGACAGCTTCAAAGCTGCTCAAAAAGTTTTTGGTCGAATTATTGGTGGCCTGGGTATTGCTACTGTTGCAGCTAATGCAGTATTTGCAGCAATCACTGGAATTTCTATCGCCTCTGCCGCGATTTTTTCTAAAATTGCTGTGCCTGAAATGGTTGAACGTGGTTATACAGCAAAATTTGCAGTTGGTTTAACAGCTGGTTCAAGTGTTCTTGGCATGCTTATCCCACCAAGCCTTCTACTCATTATCTATGGCGTCTTAGCAGAGGTTTCCATAGGATCCCTATTTATTGCCGCAATTATACCGGGAATCATACTTGCCCTAGCATTTGCAATTGGTGTAATGCTAATGGCATGGCTATGGCCAACCTTTGTTGGCAGTCCTAGCAATAAATTATCAGAGAATAGCGATACAAAGCATCAAAGTTTACTGCTCGGCATTCTCCCCGTGGGCGGACTAATCATTCTTGTTCTAGGCGGAATATATGGTGGAATTTTTACCCCAACAGAAGCTGGTGCTGCTGGAGCTTTTGCGGCGATGTGTATTGCTCTGATTAGAAAACGGCTGAGCTGGAAAGGTCTATGGGATGTAATTCAAGAAACTGGTCAGGTAGCAGTAACCATCCTTTTCCTTATTATTAGCGCAAGTATTTTTAGCAGAATGCTAACGCTAACTGGCTTGCCAGGAGATATGGCTACTTACCTTGGATCGCTTGGACTTGGCCTCACAGGCTTTCTTGCCGTTTACTTGCTATTACTGATCATGCTCGGAACTGTCCTTGATTCCACATCTATTTTGCTAATTTTACTTCCGCTAGCACTGCCGGTAATAGGCGAGTTTGATGGAAATCTAATTTGGTTTGGTATCGTGACAGTGATTGGTGTAGAAATCGGACTAATGACGCCACCTCTTGGCTTAAGCGTCTATGTAATTAAATCAAGTCTAGAAAAAGAAAATATTAGTCTTGGCAGTATCTTTGCCGGTGCTTTTCCATTTGTCTTAATAACACTCGCTGTCACTATTCTTTTAATTCTCTTTCCTTCATTAAGTCTAATGCTACTTTAATTAAACTAATTTATTAGACTTATTTAATTCACTTTGACCAGAGACTGTTACCTATCAAATAGAACCCAGCCATCATCAAGCCTACGGCATCCGTAACTAGACCTTGGGATAGCAGGCATGCACCCGCAACACCTATTACAATTCGACCTTTCAGAGAAAGATCCTCGCATAAAAACCCTACGATCGCTGCTGCCAGTAAAAATACCCCAATAACTCCTGTTAGTGCTGTAGAAAAAATTTCCCAAATAGAACCCTGAGATAGTAACGCTGGCCCAAAGAAAAAAGCGAATGGTAGTAGATAACAAACAAGCCCATAGCGAAAAGCAGTCCAGCCCACCTGGTTTATATCTGCTTGTGCTACACCTGCGGCTACATAAGAAGCTAGGGCAACAGGAGGAGTAATTGTTGATACACAACCAAAAAAGAAAACAAACATATGTGCAGTGAGTAAAGGCACACCCATATCAGAAAGAGCCGGTGCTACAACAGTAGCTAAAATTAAGTATGACGCTGTTGTTGGCAATCCCATGCCTAAAATAATAGCGGCAACCATTGTTAAGAAAAGCCCTATGAGGGGAACACCTCCAGATAGTGAAATAATAAATATAGAGAGTTTTGAACCTAAACCAGTAATAGCTAATATGCCAGAAATTATTCCTGCTGCTGCACATGCTACTGAAATTGGTACTCCGCTTTTTACTCCATTTATAGTTGCGCGAATTAGCTTAAAAATAAATTCTTTCGAAAACTCACGAACTATTAATAAATGAAGAATAACAATCAAAAGAATTGCGTAAAAAGAAGATAAAACAGGAGAGTAACCCAGCACCATCATGCCTATGAGGGTGACAAATGGAACTAAAAATGGTGCGCCCTTATAAAGAATTTTATATAGAGGTTCTTCATTTTCCTCTCCCTCTTTATCAAAACTGATTCCACTTTTTACGGCCTGTAGGTGAACTACAAATAAAATAGAAATAAAAAATAGCAAAGCAGGCATCAATCCAGACTTCATTATATTGACATATGGTGTGCCAACAATTTCTGCCATAATAAAAGCAGCAGCTCCCATGACTGGCGGCATTAACTGTCCACCGGTAGATACCACTGCTTCAATCGCACCTGACTGGTGAGATTTATAACCCTCTTTTTTCATCATCGGAATAGTGAAGGAACCTGTGACCGCGACATTTCCTGCGGCGCTACCGGAAATCATTCCAAGTAGCGTACTAAAGATAACGGCCGTCTTGGCAGAGGCAGCAGTAAAGCCGCGCGTAACCGAATTAGACAGCTTGAAGAAAAAATTACCTGCACCAAACTCAGACAGATAAGCACCAAAAATTGTAAATAAAATAATATATGTAGAAGCCACTCCTATGGGTATCCCATAGACTCCCTGGCCTGTTAATGAAAGAAATGATAAAACACTCTCTAACCTAGCTCCTCGACCAAAAAGCACTCCAGGAAGATAAGGAGACAAAAATGGATAAAGCAAAAAAACAATGGTTATAGAGGCTAAAAAGTTTCCAACGACACGTCGAGTAGCTTCAATAACCAAAAGAACGATAATGCCTGCTACAACTAAATCAAATGTATTAGTAAGACCGCCGCTAAGTGCAATATCATCCCAACGAATAATCAGATAAATACCAGTTACTAAAGATGCTACTAGTAGCACAACGCTTAAATACCAATGAACATCTCGAGCCTCTTTACTTGAAGTCTCCCATGGCCGCAAGAAAACAAGCATCATCATTATCGTCAGATGCACAGAACGAATAACTGTCGTGGATAAAACTAGAAACCCAGATACATTAGCAAGATGAAAAATGCCTAGAACAAATGCAAGCGCGCCAACTAAACGAACATGGGCATTTCTATTTAAAATATTCTGCACGATTGTCTAAAGTCTATTGCTGCATAAAGTACTGGGAAGCGCCAGGATGTAAAGGAATAGGTAAATGCTCAATTTGAGAAAGATCAATTTGCTGTGCGATAGCATTAGTCTGCTGTAGTTGCTGTAAATTACCGTATATTGACCCGACAATATCAAAAACAAAATCAGCATCTGCATTACCGGATACTATGAGGATATTTGGTACAGCTAATAAGGTCGAACCCGTGTTCGTGTCGTAAACTTCTTTAGGCATATCAACCAAATAATAATAGGGATTATCTATAATAAATTGCGCCATAATTTCAGAATCAATCTGAATAAATGATAAATCTTGAGTAGCTCTAGTCTGCAAAACTCCTGCGGCTGGATAGCCTGCTAAAGCAAATGCAGCATCAATATTTCCATCTCCAAGCTGACTAAAACCATCTGAGTAAGATAAAAAACTTGGTACAACATCATCTAGAGACATTCCATGCGCCTCTAGCAATAGTCTTGCTAAAGAAACTGTTGGTCCTCCTGCAGCACCTAAAGCGATTCGTTTACCCTCAAGTTGCTCAAAAGTAGATATTTCACCATCGGCACGAGAAATTAAATGGAGAACACTAGGGTGTAATGCACCCGCGGCTAATATATTTAATGGTTCTCCATAAGGCCGCTGCCCGTCATAGGCAAAATAAGCAAGGTCTGCGTTAGTTAATGCTAACTCTATATCACCACGTGCAATAAGGCGTGGGTTCTCTACAGCACCTCTTGTAACGATTGGAACCATAGAAACACCATCTAAATGCTGCGTTACCAAACTAGATAATCCCTGTCCTAAGGGATAATAAGCCCCTCCTAGTGCCGCTGTTCCAAGTCTTATTTCCTGCCGATCATTTGCTGGAGCACAGGCTAGGATCATTATGAATAGCACGGATATAACGCACATCCGAATCATATATAGGAATGAAGTAGACAGCTTTACCCCATAAATAAACATTTATCTACTTCCTATTTAACAAAGGATTAATAAAAAAGCTTTATCGACGATCAGAAAGGTCGATAAGCAACACCAAAGATAAAGACAAACCAAACAAAAGAAATATAAATATGGAAAACTGACGTACATGTAAAGCAATACTTCCAGCAGCCCATAAAATTACTAGCACAGCTATAAAAGCACACCAATGTATCCAAGGGCCTTTAAAAACCTTGCTCAAGTTACACTCGCTCTTAAAGGCCTATTAGCATAACGATAGAAAAAACCTATGCATATAAAGGCTACTACCCAGAAAAAATAACCTGAAAATCCTAGTATCAGTTCATGTGGTGGCAAAAATAAGGCTATAGCCAAAGTTCCCAGAAAAACTCTAATCTGCAATGGGTATGCACGGCCCTGATACCAACCTTCTAATGAAATTGAGAGCGCCCAAAGACCTGCAAATGCAGCAAAAAATGATACCAAGCTTAGCCAGATTGGCCCATTCAATAAGAGACTGGAGTTATATACAAACGCAAAAGGAACGACATATTTAGCAATCCCTACTCTTGCTGAGGTCAAGGCTGTGCGCATTGGTCCAGAACCTGCAATACCAGCCGCAGCAAAAGCTGCCAAAGCAACTGGCGGAGTAATTGTTGAGACAACACCATAATAAAAGGCAAATAAGTGTGCACCCATTGGTTCAACTCCCATCTCAATTAGAGCTGGAGCAACAAGTGCTGCTACAGTTATATAAACCGCAGTTGTCGTCATACCCATCCCCAAAATAATAGCCGCCCCAGCCGTCAATACCAGAAGCATAAAGAGGCTACCACCAGAAAGGGTTATCACGGAATTTGTAAATTTTAATCCAATTCCAGAAGAAAAAATTGATCCAATAATAATTCCTGCACATGCACAGGCCACTGTGACCGGTACAGCATTTCGAATACCTGTTTCAAAAGCTGTTAAAAAATCAAATGTACTAAGTCGAGTATGAGGAGAAATAAAGCTTAATATAAATAACACCAAGATACCGCCAAATGCAGCAAGCATCGCTGTATAGCCTATCGCTAGCAATAAAATTAAAACAATCAAGGTTAACAATTGATGCCAGCCGGTACGTAAAACCTTACCTATGTCTGGCAACAGTTTTTTTTCAATACATTTTACTCCACTCTTATCTGCTTCTAGGTCTACCATGATGTATACGGTAGCGAAATAAAGAATCGTCGGAATAATCGCGGCTCCTAAAACGGTTATATAACTAACACGTAAGTACTCGGCAATAATAAAAGCTGCCGCTCCCATTATTGGCGGTGTTATTTGCCCTCCAGAAGAAGAACAGGCCTCTACTGCTGCAGAGAAGCGAGGGCTATAACCAATTTTTTTCATTAAAGGAATAGTAAAAGCTCCTGTAGTAGCAACATTTGCAACTGCAGAACCAGAGACCGTACCAAGAAATGCGCTTGCCACTACTGAGGCCTTAGCTGGACCACCCCGCAAATGTCCTGTGAGAGCAATTGCCAAGTCTAAAAAAAACTTACCAGCTCCTGAGCGAACTAATATGGCTCCAAAAACTATGAATAGAACTATATAAGTTGCCGCTACCATTAGTGGCACACCAAAAATACCGTCTGCTCGTACAAAAAGAATATCTATTAGTCGCGCATAAGAAACTGGTGGTCCGAAAAAAAAGCCCGGGAAATAGTTGGCAGTTAGGGCATGAACTATAAAAAATGTAGTGATAATGACCATGGGCCATCCAACCACTCGACGAGCTGCCTCTAATACCAATATCAGAAGCATAGAACCCGCAAGCACATCAGTTGTACTTAAATTTCCCTCACGCTGTTGAAATGCTTCTATGTCATAAAGAGTGTAGGTCTGTATCGATAAAACGAAAAATATAAAAATAAGGTCCAATATAAGCCCTGCCAACTTACGGATATCTATATGTCCACTCTCGACTAGAACAGGATCAGTTAAAGATTGACGCCATAGCGGCTTTGTTAACACAGTAAGAACTAACATTCCTGCTAGGTGAGTACTTCTAAACGCTCGACTTTCAGGAGTTCCAAAGGCAGCTACAAATAAATGAAAAAATGCTAGGGATAACGCAATGGTTGCAGTTAAAAAAATCAAACACCAAGGAAAACTTATAAGTTTTACCGAGCGAAGTTTCTCAATATAAGATTCCTGTCGGCTTTCAGAAACAAACAAATTATCGCTCGTATTTTCTTGTCTATCTTCCACACTAATAAGGTCAGTAAGATGGAACTGTTACACCATGTTCCTGGTAATACTTCAAAGCGCCAGGATGTACTGGAATAGCAGCACCAATTAAAGCCTGATCTAAACGAGCTTGTTCCCATGCGTCAGCAACAGCCACGAGCTCTCCATGCGAATCCCAAAGTGCCTTAGCCATTGAATACACCAAATCATCTGGCATATTTTGATTCACCACTAGCGTTGTCATTGAACCTAACGTGGTAATCGGAGACTCGACACTTTGATAATGATCATTGGAGATAGAGATTGAAATATACCCAGGGTTCTCTGCAATAATTTCAGCTAGAACATTATCCTCCATAGGTAAAAACCGAATACCAGGACGAAACTCTAGGTCTAAGAAAAAAGCCTGCGGAAGCCCTGACATAGCAAAATGTGCATCTATATGTCCATCCTTCATTAAGGCTACTGAATCCGTGTATGAGACATGATGAATTGTTCCACCATTAGCACTAATACTTTCTAATGGAAGACCATATTTGTTCATAACCACCTGAAAAACCGTATAACCTGAATCCGTAAGTTTTCCCGGACTAAGGTTACGGCCCGCCAAGTCATAGTAGGTTTCTATAGCCGAGGACTCTGGTACTGCCACATGGTATGCGGCGGGATATAAGCTCGCAAAATGTCGCAGGTTAGTATGATTTTCCGTAAAAGGTGGCTCTCCAACATACGCACTATGAGCACTATATGCATAGGTATAGCCAACTTCCGCTTCACCATTTGCTACATCTCTAAGGTTACCTACACCACCACCAGGACCTGAGGATGCAGATATACCAGGAATTTCTCGTTGAAATATTTCAGCCTGCTTTGCACCTAGGGGGTACCAGTAACCACCAGCCGGGCCTGATGCCACTCGAATAAAGGTTTGTTCCCCAGGACTACATGCAGCTAAACAGCATACACAAGAAAAAACTATGAGTACTTTATTTTTTACACTTCGTACTTGGAGCGTCACCAGATGCCCCCCCCCTGATTTTGCATTTTTAATTTAAATTTATTTGGCTATCATACCAAGAAGCAAAAAATATAATTCAGCATTAATA
>DJLG01000105.1:0-320 GCA_002434915.1 Proteobacteria bacterium UBA6522 | reverse complement strand
GGGGTACCAGTAACCACCAGCCGGGCCTGATGCCACTCGAATAAAGGTTTGTTCCCCAGGACTACATGCAGCTAAACAGCATACACAAGAAAAAACCATGAGTACTTTATCTAATACACTTCGTACTTGGAGCGTCACCAGATGCCCCTCCTGATTTTGCATTTTTAATTTAAATTTATTTGGCTATCATACCAAGAAGCAAAAAATATAATTCAGCATTAATAATGCTAATTATCACAAACGCTAATACCAACAAAAGCTAAAATGACTGCTTCATTGGTCTAGCGCTTAATAGAATTTCACCTATATGGAGTTTTTTA
>DJLG01000176.1 GCA_002434915.1 Proteobacteria bacterium UBA6522 | reverse complement strand
TTTTGCCGCAAGTCCTCGCGACTTTACTCAGAAAGTGAACCGTAAGATGTATCGTGGCGCTATGCGCTCAATGCTCTCTGAACTCGTTCGGCAAGATAGATTACTTTTAACAGAAAAGTTTTCTGTGAGTGCTCCTAAGACAAAAGAATTAGTTGCAAAGCTCGATAAGCTAAAACTAGGTAGCGCTCTGATTGTTGTTGAAGGATTTGATCGAGACTTATTACTTGCTGCACGCAATTTGCCTGCTGTTGAAGTGCAAGATGCTCAGTCTGTTGATCCAGTAAACCTGATTAAATATGACAAGGTTTTGATGACAGTTGCTGCGGTTAAGCTGCTAGAAGAGAGGTTAGGATGACTCGCGCAGCTCATGAGAAACGATTAATGACGATCATCCTAGGACCCCATGTATCTGAAAAGTCGACCGCTGTTGCAGATCAAAATAATCAGGTGGTTTTTAAGGTTAGACCAGACGCAACTAAGGTAGAGATACGTAAGGCGGTTGAGCTTCTGTTCGAAGTTAAGGTGGGTAACGTAACTGTGGTTAACGTATCTGGCAAGGTTCGTCTACGAGGGGCGAATCGTGGCCGGAAATCAGACTGGAAAAAAGCTTATGTAAAGCTAGCTCCTGGGCAAAATCTTGACTTTATGGGCGTTGAGTAGAATTAGGTAATATAGAGGACGTAATCTGGTGGCTGTTCAAAAAGCAAAACCTACTTCACCAGGACGACGATTTGTCGTTCAGGTATCACGTAGTGGTTTGCATAAGGGTAAGCCACATGAACCTTTGTTAGAAACAAAGTCAAGTACAGGTGGGCGTAATAATAAGGGACGGATTACCACTCGCCATAGAGGTGGTGGTCATAAAAAACATTACCGAATCATTGATTTTAAGCGTGATAAAGATGTAGTACCTGGGCATATTGAGCGTATCGAATATGATCCTAATAGGAGTGCTCACTTAGCACTGATCCTTTATAAGGATGGAGAGCGCCGGTATATCTTGGCGCCGAAAAACTCCAAGATGGGTGATCCGGTGCAGTCTGGCAGTGATGCACCTATTAAAGTTGGGAATGCCTTGTCTTTAAAGAGCATCCCTGTTGGTACGCTTGTGCATTGCGTTGAAATGAAGCCTGGTAAGGGTGCGCAGATAGCGCGTAGTGCAGGCGGGTCTGCTCAGATTGTGGCTCGTGAAGGGCAGTATGCGACCCTCAGGTTGAGGTCGGGGGAAATGCGCAAGATCCATGTTGACTGTCGCGCAACAGTAGGCGAAGTAGGTAATCATGAGCATAATCTAAGAAAGATTGGCAAGGCAGGAGCCAATCGTTGGCGTGGAATTCGTCCCACGGTCCGAGGTGCTGCTATGAATCCGGTTGACCACCCACATGGAGGTGGCGAAGGACGGAGTTCAGGAGGGCGTCATCCCGTGTCTCCTTGGGGCGTGCCTACAAAGGGATACAAGACACGTAATAACAAACGTACGGATGACATGATCCTGCGTCGTAGAAAGAAGAAATAGTTTAAAAGGTTTACAGAGGATAAGTAATGCCCCGGTCAATACGAAAAGGCCCATTTATCGATACTCACCTTTTTAAAAAGGTGGAAGAGGCAGCTAAGGCAAATGATCGACGTCCTATAAAAACATGGTCGCGTAGGTCTATGGTCATACCAGATATGGTTGGCTTAACCATAGCAGTCCATAACGGCCGTCAGCATGTGCCCGTATTGATATCAGAGAATATGGTTGGTCATAAGCTTGGGGAGTTTGCCGTTACTCGAACTTTTAGAGGGCATTCAGGGGACCGAAAGTCAAAAGCCTGAGGAATTGATTTATGCAGACTGCAGCAAAACTTCGTTACGCTCGTATTTCACCACAGAAATGTAGGTTGGTGGCGGATCAAATTCGAGGTAAGACCGTTGAGGATGCATTGAAGGTTCTTAAATACAGCCCAAAGAAGGCTGGAGTTATGCTGAGTAAGTTACTTGATTCAGCAATTGCTAATGCTGAGCATAATTATGGAGCAGATGTTGATGAACTTAAGGTCCAGGGTGTTGTGGTTCAGCAGGCGCCGACTTTTGGGCGTCATCGAGCACGTGCAAAAGGACGTGGTAATCGGATACTCAAGCGTAACAGTCATATCAGTATTCAGGTTTCTGACGAGTAGTCAGACGAGGTATTAACGAAAATGGGTCAAAAAGTACATCCGATTGGAATACGTCTTGGGATCACTAAGGAATGGTCTTCGACTTGGTATGCGGATTCTCAAAACTATGCAGATTATGTCTATCAAGACTATAAGATTCGTTCTTTCCTAAAAACAAAACTTAAAGATGCCTCGGTTAGCCGTATTCAGATAGACCGTCCTGCAAAACGTGCAAGCATTACTATTCATACAGCTCGTCCTGGCATTGTGATTGGAAAAAAAGGCGAGGATATTGAGAAGTTGCGTATTGAAGTAGCAAAGCTATTGGGCATGGTGCTACCTGATGTTCGTTTGAATATATCTGAGATACGCAAACCTGAGCTAGATGCGCTGCTTGTTGCTGAGGGGATTGCTCAGCAATTGGAGCGACGTGTTCAGTTTCGTCGGGCTATGCGCAGGGCAGTTACGAATACGATGCGTGTTGGGGCAGGTGGCATAAAGGTAAAGGTTGCAGGTCGTTTAAACGGCGCAGAGATTGCAAGGTCTGAATGGTATCGTGAGGGAAGGGTTCCTCTTCACACTTTTCGTGCAGATATTGACTATGGTCTCGCGGAAGCTAAAACAACATATGGGATTATAGGCGTTAAGGTTTGGGTGTTTCGTGGCGAGGTTTTTGACAAACCCGAGATAGTTCAGGAACCCCAAGATGCTTCTTCGAAGCAATAGAGTCACATAATGCTCCAACCTAAACGTACAAAATTCAGAAAGCAACATAAGGGTCGAAACCGCGGATTAGCCCAGCGTGGTAGTAGCGTTAGTTTTGGCGAATATGGGCTAAAGACTCTCGATAGAGGTAGATTAACCTCGCGGCAAATTGAGGCAGCTCGTAGGGCAATGACGCGGCATGTTAAACGTGGTGGAAAAATTTGGATTCGTGTATTTCCGGATAAGCCGATTACAAAGAAGCCGCTCGAGGTTCGACAAGGAAAGGGTAAGGGTAATGTTGAGTATTGGGTTGCCCTGATTCAGCCAGGCAAGGTTCTTTATGAGATGTCTGGCGTTACAGAGGAGGTGGCTCGCGAGGCGTTTGAAAGAGCATCTGCCAAGTTACCAGTACGTACTACATTTGTTATGAGGCATGGAGTTTGATGAAAGCAAAAGAGCTGAGAGCCATGTCATCAAAAGACTTGATAGAGGAGTTGAGCAAACTTAGGCGAGAGCAGTTCAATCTGCGGATGCAAAGCTCAACTGGACAAGGCTCAAAGCCTGATCAGAAAGGTAAAGTTAGAAAAGATATCGCGAGAATTGAGACTATTTTGAATGAATCAAAAGATACAGATGTGTTGGAGCAGTCCGAATGACAAACACAGATAATAAAGAGCCTGGTGTACAGGCTGCAGGCATGGGAAAGCAGCCCCGTAAGGTGGTAGGTAGAGTTACCAGCGATAAGGCTGATAAAAGTGCAGTGGTATCAATAGAGCGTGTGGTTAAACATGCTGTGTATGGTAAATATATTCGACGTACGACGAAGCTTTTCGTCCATGATGAGACTAATCAATGCAAGCTGGGAGACAAGGTAGAGTTGGAGGAGTGTCGTCCTATCTCTAAGCGTAAGTCTTGGCGTGTTGTACAGATTATTCAAAGTAGTAAGCCTGAGTGAGATTAGCGAGCATATTGACATGATCCAATCAGAAACGGTTTTGACAGCAGCTGATAATAGCGGTGCACGTCGGGTTATGTGCATTAAGGTGCTAGGTGGCTCTAAGAGGCGTTATGCTCGTATAGGTGATGTTATTAAGGTGACCGTTAAGGATGCAATCCCAAGGGGCCGGGTCAAGAAGGGAGAGATCTATAATGCCGTAGTCGTACGGACAAGTCATGGTGTTCGAAGATCGGATGGTTCTTCAATTAGATTTGATGGAAATGCAGCAGTTCTTCTAAATGCTAGACATGAGCCAATTGGCACTCGAATTTTTGGCCCTGTTACACGTGAATTGCGTTCTAGCAAGTTCATGAAAATTATTTCTCTTGCCCCTGAAGTTTTATAGATCGGCGTATTCATATGGCTAAAATTAAACAGGGTGATGAAGTTATTGTGGTCGCTGGTAAAGATAAGGGTCGGCGAGGGTCGGTAATTCGTGTATTTACGAATGACAAGGTGTTGGTGGAAAGCGTTAACGTGGCGCGCAAGCATCAGAAGCCCAATCCAAATGCTGGTGTTCCGGGTGGAATAATTGAGAAAGAGATGCCGCTGCATATCTCTAACGTAATGTTATTTAACCCAACCACACAAAAAGGTGATCGGGTAGGCTACCGGCGTTTAGAGGATGGAAAAAAGGTTCGATTCTTTAAATCGAATAATGAAGTTTTGGATAGCTAACATGAGCATACTTCAAGAATATTATACGAATGAAGCGGTTCCCCAGATGATGGAACGGTTAAAGGTTACTAATCCGATGGCTGTACCGCGGATTACTAAGGTCACAATGAACATGGGGGTAGGAGGAGCATTGACTGACCGCAAAGTTTTGGAAAACGCTTTATCCGATCTAAAGAAGATTTCTGGACAGCAGCCAATTGTTTGTAACGCTAGAGTTTCTGTTGCGACATTCAAACTCAGGGCAGGAGTACCTATAGGTTGTAAGGTTACTTTGCGGCGTACACGTATGTATGAGTTTTTAGATCGATTAATCAATATAGCAATTCCAAGAATTCGCGATTTTCGTGGTTTAAATGCACGTTCTTTTGATGGTTCTGGTAACTACAGTATGGGTGTTAAAGAGCAGATTATTTTCCCTGAGATTGAATATGATCAGATCGACATGATTAGAGGTCTGGATATTGCGTTCACCACCACAGCAAAAAATGATGACGAAGCACGAGTGTTGTTTGAGGCATTTCGGTTTCCTTTGCGAGCATAAGAGGCAGGAGAAGTTATTTATGGCTAAAAAATCTATGGTTGCTCGTGACAAAAAGCGAGCCGCAACTGTTAAACGTTTTGCGGTAAAGCGTGCTGAATATAAGAGGGTGATTCGTGATCCTAAAAGCTCAGAAGATGAGCGCCATAATGCACAGTTAAAGCTTCAGGCTCTACCGCGCGATTCTAGCCCTGTGAGGCTGCGCAATCGGTGCGCTATTTCTGGACGACCCAAAGGGTATTACCGAAAATTTGGCTTGGCAAGAACCATGCTCAGAGAAGCAACGATGCGTGGTGAGATACCAGGCCTCTCTAAGGCAAGTTGGTAGGCTTTAAGGATTTCTTATGAGCATGACAGACCCCATATCAGATATGTTGACGCGGATCAGAAATGGCCAAAAGGCCAAGAAAGTTTCTGTTTCCATGCCTGCTTCTAGACTGAAGATGTCTATTGCTAGAGTGTTAGCAGATGAAGGGTATGTTATGGATGTTTCTACCACTGATGAAGCTGAACCTAAGAGAACCATGACAGTTACCCTGAAGTACCACCAAGGTGTTCCAGTGATTGAGCGGATTGACAGGGCAAGTAGGCCTGGGTTACGCCTCTATGCTGGTAGCGCTGATATCCCTAAGGTCCAAGCAGGACTTGGTGTGGCAATTGTCTCTACTTCTAACGGAGTTATGACAGATCGCCAGGCTCGTGCTCAGGGGCATGGTGGGGAAATCCTTTGTTTTGTGTCTTAAGAGACACGGGAAAAGTAAAGTATGTCTAGAGTTGCAAAACGCCCAATACCGCTAATTGACGGTGTTAAAATTGATCTTAAAGGAGACTCTTTAACCGTGAAGGGTCCCAAGGGAAGCTCATCCCTTATGTTTCATTCAGAGGTGGAAGTAAAAAATCAAGATTCAGCACTAACTGTGACAGCGCGGTCTGGCAGTCGGTTAGCAAGAGCGATGGCCGGCACCACAAGATCTCTTATCAACAATATGATAACTGGAGTAAGTGCTGGGTTTGAGCGAAAACTTGAATTGGTGGGTGTTGGTTATAGGGCTAAAGCTCAGGGTAAAAAATTAAATTTAACTCTTGGT
>DJLG01000166.1:5083-6844 GCA_002434915.1 Proteobacteria bacterium UBA6522 | reverse complement strand
CCAGGCAAAACACCATATAGCCCAACTGTGGCTGCAGCACATATGACTGTAAAAAAAATCAGCCAATTCTTTCTATAACCTAAACAATCTACAAAATAACCCAGTATTGGCGAGCACACCCCTGCTATTAAAGCACTAAGCGCTATAGCTCTAGACCATAAAACGGTCCCAGTTATTGGGTCGGTTGCAATCGCTTGCGTGAAATAGGTTGCATAAACAAAGGTTAAAACTAACGTTGTAAACGGCGAGTTTGCAAAGTCATAACAAGCCCATGAACCGACCATTAATCGGCCACGAATCGATTTCATGGAACGCGTGATATGAGAGGTTGATCACCAAATCTTTCAAGCCATCTAGGAATGGCATCAACGTTATAAACATGCTCAGGAACCTCCCCTCTGAGGGCTGCTAGCACTGCTTGCGTAGCTAGTGGAATTGCAGGTTGCAGTGTCCCCGGAACATTTGCACTCACCATATGCGGACAGAGAATAACGTTATTTCCCATAGCAAGAATTCTGGAATCCTGCGGAGGTGGTTCTTCTGGAAGCACATCTAAAGCAGCCCCGGCTAATTTACCACTATCAAGCGCATCACATAATGCTTCTAAATCCACTACCCGTCCCCGACATGCATTGATGAGTATTGCTGTTGATTTCATGCGATCCAGCTCAGCATGACCGATGAGACCACAAGTTTCTTCGGTAAGAGTCACGTGCAGCGTCACCACATCTGACTGCTCTAACAGGGAATCCAACGATACCCGCTGAGCGCCATAAGATGTAAATTTTCCATCTTCTATATACGGGTCGCATGCCAACACACGAACTCGCCAAGGAGCAAGTAACTCAGCTACCCGGGAACCACATCGCCCAAGGCCTATAATCCCGACTGTTATGCCTGCATAACCATCTTCACGTCTGCCCAAGTAGGTACTCATAAGTGTCGAATCACGCCAACCACCACTTTTAACATGTTGGTTACGTTCAGAAATACGCTTAAGTAATGCAAGCATGAAGGCAAGGGTGCCCTCTGCAACACCACCCCAATTTGCTTCCGTAGGACTATGAGTTACTAGAATGCCTAGATCTGTTGCAGCATCTAAATCTATGTCTTCAACGCCTATTGTGTACTTCGCAACAATACGCAAGGTTGAAAACTGCTCAAAAAATGTCCGGCCAATCGGTTCAGGCTTAATCGTGGCACCTAATAGGGCATCTGCACCCCTTGATATACCTAGTAAGGTATCTCGGTCTATGCCAGTACGCCATGATGTTTTTCCAAGAACCACCTCACAACCAGCCTGTTGCATCTGACTATGCGAATCACCGGAAGAATCTATAGGCACGTAGACACAAACTCTTGGCTTACTCATCAGACAAAAGACTATCTACTTAAATAAGCCAAAAAGTGAGTAACAAATTATTGGCCACCAACTTCCGAATATACTCCTCTAAGAAACCTTTCAGGGTCTCCCCATTTGTCTTCATACTCAGCGGTAGTGTTAGCGGCTAAAACATCTTGAAACGTAGCGCCTGAGAGCACTAAATTCTCAACACGCTCAGCAACTATAAGGGCCATATCACGAAACTCTACAACATCACTCCGTACAGAAACCTCGCCATGCCCTGGGATGATAAGCGTACTTGGGCCTGACATCCCTATTGCAATAGCTAAAGCATCTAATGTGCCCTGTAATGTTCCACCATTGGAAATATCTATGTACGGAAAATTATTCGTTCTAAATACATCGCCTAAATGAAG
>DJLG01000166.1:0-4697 GCA_002434915.1 Proteobacteria bacterium UBA6522 | reverse complement strand
ACATGAACTTCTTCGCCATTAAGGTGAACAGTGGCAGTGTCACTGTATGTAAGTATTGGAAGGGCCCCCTTAGGTAACATATCCGCTACTAATCGCACACGCACTCGGTCATTAGCCAAAATTGTTACGCCCATACCGGCTAGATTTTCATTACCACCCATATGATCGCCATGTCGATGAGTATTAATAAGAAAACGGATTTCGCCATCATCAAGCTCTGCAATCCTTGCCACAATTCGATCAGTCAGTGGAGCAAACTGATCGTCAATCATCACAATTCCATCTTCTCCAACCGATAAACCAATATTTCCACCTGCACCTTCTAGGTAATAAACCCCGCCAGAAACGTGAGTTATGGTCAGCTCAACCGCATCCCAATCCCTTTCCTGCTGGGCCATAGCATTACCATACGTAAAAAGCGTAATCAGCAGTCCTGCAAAAATTGTATTTCTCACGGAGATTCCCCTTGCTTTTTTGTTTGTTTAACCATAAAGGTTTACATCTACTATGATACCTCTGAAAGGAGACTTTTGCGCATGAAAAAGCTTGTCTAGCTAAAGTTAGAAATTAGTTATGCCCGTTGACATGACTAGGTCATAACGTTTAATACCTGTTTACCACCTTCATAAATCATACTTAAGGCAACATAGAAAATAACTGCCAAACCAACATAACCAATCCAATGATGGCGAGCTAACAGTCTTGCGATATAAATGGCGGCTAAACCCATGAATGCGATTGATAAACCCAAGCCAAATACAAGTACCCAAGTATGGTCTCTGGCTACACCGGCTACAGCCAGAACATTGTCCAGCGACATTGAGACATCCGCTATGATAATTTGGATTACCGCCTGCCGGACTGTTTTCGTAGGCGGAACCGAATCCTCCGAGAGTTGTGGATCAGCGGGCCCATCTGGGGATTTAGTAACTAGTGCTGCCTGTGCCTGTTCTTTCAACTCATTCCAAAGTTTCCAACACACCCACAACAGGAGAAGTCCACCTAACAGCATTAAGCCAACTATTTGAAGCAAATAAACCGTAAGCAACGCAAAAATGATGCGTAAAACGGTAGCTGCAGCTATACCCAGAATCATTATTCGCGCACGCTGTTCGCGCGGAAGGCCAGCTACTGCCATGGCTACGACGATTGCATTATCGCCCGCAAGAACAAGATCCACGATAAATACTTGAATGAGAGCCGATAATTCCGAGAGAGAAATAAAATCCATTGTTGTACCTATTTGAGGCTATCCCTGCCGTTCTTTAATAGTTTGCACTGTATACCCTAAGTTTCAAGCTGGCTCAATCTGACAGGATTCTCTATCCTTTAAAACTGAGCTAGAGGAAATATTAGATGAAGCTTCAAATTCAAACGTATTTAGTCCTGTTTTTTCTATTAATTACAGCATTTTCTGTGTCTTCTCAGGAGACAGATGAATCCACAGATATACCAGAAACCATCGCTGAGGTTACAGAAAATAGCGATCGTATATCGGGATTATTCACGCTTTATAGAGATAAAAAAACTGGTACCACTCACATGGAAATTGCTCCCACTCAACTGAATAGAGAATATATCTATGTGGCAGTAAGCACAGATGGTGTAGTAGAGGGAGGACATTTCAGAGGTCGGTATCGTGACAATCGAATACTTTCCCTAACGCGATATTTTGACAAGATAGAAATTCGGTCACAAAACACAGCCTTCTATTTTGACCCAGAAAGTCCATTAAGCCGTGCAGCTCATGCAAATATTAGTCCGGGATTGCTCGCCTCAGAAACTATAGTCGCAGAAGACGAAGAAACCGGTAATGTACTAATTAATATTGACGAAATCTTTGCAACCGAAGCCCTTCTTCAAGTCAAACCTAGTCCTAATCCTAATGAAGGGTCAGAAGACAATTTCCAGCTTGGCGATCTCAGCGAAGAAAAAAGCAAAATCACCCATATCCGCAACTACCCACTCAACACAGACGTGCATGTAGAGTACGTTTATCAGAATCCTGCTCCAATTGTTCGTGGTAATGATGAAATTACGGATAGCCGTTATGTGAGCATTTACATGCAACATTCTTTTGTTGCTATGCCAGAAAATAATTATGCACCACGTTTAACAGATCATCGTATGGGATTCTTTGCGCAACAACTCACTGACCTGACAGACGATAGCGTAACGCCTTTTAGAGACCTTGTAGAACGATGGCATTTAGTTAAGAAAAATCCATCACTACCAACCTCAGAACCTATAAGCCCTATAGTCTGGTGGATCGAAAACACAACGCCCATTGAGTTCCGTGATTCTATTCAAGAGGGGATCCTTGCTTGGAACCAAGCATTTGAGAAAATCGGTTTCGAAAATGCCATTGTCGTCCAAGTACAACCTGATGATGCCGAATGGGACGCTGGCGATATAAGATATAACGTCGTTAGATGGACATCCTCCCCGACGCCTCCATTCTCTGGTTATGGCCCATCATTCACGAACCCAAGAACTGGACAAATTATTGGCGCAGATATCATGCTTGAGTTTGCAGGAGTTACTAGACGGGTTCAGTACCAACGTATCTTAGAAAACCTAGAGAATGGGGATATTTTTGAACCCCTTGAGGCTGGCTATTGCAGTATTGGGTATGAAAAGCACATCAGCCAAGCATTTGGTCGATTTGCTATCAACTCGTTGCAGTTAGGTTCAGAACAGGAAGAACAATTAGTACATGAATTTCTTGTAGATCTAACAATGCATGAAATTGGGCATACACTCGGTTTTGCACATAATTTTGCTGCATCCAACATGCTCTCATTTGAAGAAATCTATGATTCAACTATTGTTAATGAGCGTTCTCTCCAAGCATCCGTCATGGACTACACAGATATACATATAGCGACGGAGGGACGTGAACAAATCGCTTACTTTAGTACTAAGCCCGGACCTTATGATGATTGGATTGTTGACTACAGCTATTCTTCTGGACTTGAAGACCCACAATTAGAAAACGAACGCTTAGCACTTATTGCATCTCGCTCTACAGAGCCTCAGTTACTTTTTGGGACAGATGATCATGTAATGAGGGCACCTGGGGTCGCGATGGATCCAAGGGTACACTGGTATGACATGACCAATGAGCCTATACGCTATGCTGAAGAGCGTTTGGATTTAATTGGAAATCTTCTCAGTACAGCAAAGGAAAAAAATATAAATGAGGGCGAGTCATACCAAGAACTCCGCGATGCTTATGTAATCATGCTATCGCAGTTCTCTCGCTCCATTGGGGTCATAGCACATCAAATAGGCGCCATCTATATTAATCGCTCGGTGGTTGGACAAGATGATGCACAAACGCCATTTATACCAGTGGATGTAGAAACTCAACAATATGCTATGAGCGTTCTAACCGAGCACCTATTCGCACCAAACGTTCTTTCAGCTTCTGAGGATCTATATGCTCATCTCCAAGAACAGCGCAGACTATGGAACTTTTATGGGCAAACTGAAGATCCAAAAATCCACCAATGGATACTTAGCCTTCAAAGTAATGTTTTGGCGCATCTTCTTCATCCGAGAGTCATGACACGTATAACTGATTCTCGTCTCTATGGTAATCAATATGAACTCTCAGACATGATGAGTGATCTCACAGATGGGATATTTGATGAGGACTTGCGGGGGAACGTAAATACTTTCAGACAAAACCTACAAACTGAATATGTTTCAAAACTCATCAATATTATTGAAAGCTCTGAGCACGACTATCCTTCTAAATCGATGGCCTTATACCAGATACGAAATATCGAACGGATGCTAAACAACAAGCGTAGAGGTAATATAGAAACACGTGCCCACACTGGCAATATTCTCTATCTGATTCAAAAGGCATTAGACCAGGAAGCATAAGCCCTTATCCCCTAAGGACAAAACAAAGTCGATAATGTTTCCAAAAAGACAATAGAACTTTCTTTTCATTCCATTCAGTCAGAAATCTTAGTAAGACTATTTTTTAAACTAAAATGACATATAAAAAAAATCATTATTACTACATAAGAAGATTGCGGCATAGGCTAAGTATTTGTCATTATATGCGCCCATTTTGTGAGGCTATTAGATTGAGAAAACTACTTTACCGCATAGGCATTAGTCTTCCTTTAATTATTACTGGTTCAGTTTTGCCATTTATGGCTAATGCTCAGAATCAGCAACAACCACCAACATCTGAAATGGAAACCGTTGTGGTTGAAGCAACCCGCATGAGTAGACAACTCGCACAAGTCCCAACTGCCATCACTGTCGTAAACCAAAATGACATTCAGCTTGGTCGGCAACAACTGGCCCTTGATGAAGCACTCAATCGAGTACCTGGCGTATTCATGCAAAATCGCTACAACTACGCCCAGGATTTAAGAATTTCAATTCGTGGGTTTGGCGCCCGGGCTGCCTTTGGCATCCGAGGCATCAAAATCCTAGTAGATGGTATTCCTGAAACACTGCCTGATGGAACTGGTCAAGTCGACAGTATCGATTTGGGCGCTACCCGTAACATTGAAGTAATTCGAGGACCTAGTTCATCCCTCTATGGAAATGCTTCTGGAGGAGTTATAAATATTACTTCTGAAGATGGGCCTGAAATACCGTACATCAGCACACGGATTAGTGCGGGCGACTATGACTTCCAAAAGGTACAACTAAAAGCGGGCGGACAA
>DJLG01000093.1 GCA_002434915.1 Proteobacteria bacterium UBA6522 | reverse complement strand
TATCGATGACTTTCTGACCGCGATAGAATCCATCATCGGTTACATGATGACGCATATGAGTCTCACCCGTATTTGGGTCTACAGATAGTGCAGCCACCTTTAAACTATCATGGGATCGTCTCATATCCCTTCTCGATCGTGTTTTACGCCCTTTCTGGACAGCCATTATAATTTCTCCTTAGTGGCCTCTGAATGATGGGTCAGCCAAACCAACCTCATCCTCACTTGTTAGAACCCCAGGGCCTTTTACCAAACTACCACACTCATCTATTTGACTATGACGCGCCACTAGCGGAAGGGAGATTATAAGCTCATCTTCAACTATCTCTGCTGGCTGACATCGCATACCAGAAAGCACTATTGGCTCATGATCTTCAGGCGCACTACTAACCATCGAATCATCCTCTAGCACCACAAACAGGACTCGACCAGATATTTCTTCTGTTACAGACTCTAAACATCGTTGACACACCAGATCAAGCGTACCTTTGTAACTCAAATCAACTGTAGTCCTATCCACCCCTTGTTGGCTAAATTCAAAGCTTGCACTTACACTGCCCTTATCGGACATCAGCAATTCACAAAGCCGGGTTAGCCTTCCTATCTCTATTTTTCCATTGAGCTGGGCTTGACGTCTACCTAACGCCTCAAGTTCGTTTAAGCTGTACCACACGTACAACGGGCTCGACATAGTGAATGTATGATAGGTACAAGACTTTCTTCTGTCAAAACAGAAGGCTATTAATGCCCAAGGAGAATTCACTCATGCCTCAGTTAATTCTTGCATCGACTTCCCCATATCGCAAAGAATTCCTCAAAAGACTAGGACTTCCATTTGATAGTAAAAATCCTCAGGTTGATGAAAGCGAAAATGAGGGTGAAACAGCATCAAAGCTAGCAATTAGGCTTGCTCATGCTAAAGCTGACAGAATTGCAAAACTCACAAAAAATTTAAGCACAGTGATTATTGGTGCTGATCAAGCCGCCTCAATTAATAATAAACTTCTTAGAAAACCAGGAAATATGAATAATGCATTACGCCAACTTATGGCATGCCAAGGGAAAGTTGTATCTTTTTATACCGCCTGTTGCGTTATTGATTTAAGGTCCAAAGGTATAAAACAATATACAGATAAGACTCAGGTAAGATTTCTAACTCTTCATAAGAAGCAACTAGAACGCTATATCCAAGTGGAAAAACCATTCAATTGTGCGGGCGGATTCAAAGCAGAAGGTCTTGGTATCTCACTCTTCCAATCAATATCTTCAAGCGATCCTACTGCCTTACTAGGGCTACCACTAATTTGGCTCGCTGGAGTACTACGGGACCTAGATCTAGACCCTTTAAAAACTTCTACAAAGGTCTAGAATTAATGTCTGAGTTTACTCAGCACTATACGTAGCTCCTCAGGTAGAGGTGCACTGACGGAAAAAAACTCCCCAGAATCTGGCCATAAAAACTCTAAGGCCTGAGCATGCAAAAAAAGTCGATGTAACCCTTTTTCTATTAATTGAGTATTGAACTGTTGATTACCATATTGCTCATCACCAGCTATCGGGTGCCCCATATGCGCAGCATGCACCCTTATTTGATGTGTTCTACCAGTCATAATGAAAATTTCCATCAAAGTTCCTAGAACACCAAATTGCTCTATAACACGAAATCGTGTGCGAGCAGCCTTTCCTTTTTGATTTACCTCAACTTTTTTTCTAACGCCAATACGACTTCGAACTAAAGGAAAATCGACCTCCACCTCGCCATGCTGCCAGCAACCCTTTACTAAAGCGAGATAGCTTTTCTTCATCGCATTTTGTCTGAGTAGCTCATGTAAGCTTCTTAATGCGCTACGCCTTATAGCAACTAACAGACACCCAGAGGTTCCACGGTCTAATCTGTGAACTAAATCTGCTTGTCGAAAGGTTGGTTTTAGACTCCTCAGTGCCTCTATGCAACCCAATGAAATACGGCTTCCGCCATGGACTGCAAGACCAGAGGGCTTATCTAATACCAAAATCTTTGAATCCTCATAGAGGATTCGCTCACTTAACCACTGCACACCCTCAAATGGGATATGTTGTCTTTTGGAAAGGCTGCGTGCAATCGGTGGGATCCTAATACGATCTCCACCTCTCACACGATAACCAGCACGTACACGACCACTATTCACCCTTACCTGGCCTGAACGAATCAAACGGTATATATGACTACGAGGTACACCACTGAGCACTCTAATAAGATAATTATCTAATCGCTGCCCCTGTGATTCGATATCGACTTCCTGATACCGTGCCTTACCCCTACTAGGTTCAGCCTCTGATTTAATCATAAGAAGGTAGCCAAATAGCTTGTGTGACTTCAGGCTGTGTTATACTACTCTAGTGAAAGACCTAGCGCATGAATAGCTGGGCGTTAACCTCCCAAAAGGGATAGTTAGAATTACACTAATAAATACATTATTTTATAGTCGGCGGATCCTGCAAAGACAGCCCGCGATCATGACCAGAAGATTGCTCTCTGTTACCACTTCATCAAGGGATGACTTAAAAGGTAAAAGATTGAGCGTTTGCTTCCCAAGCGAGAATTTATGGCGCAGCCTTTGAAAAAATATCATACAAGCTGTTACACCTCGCAGATCGTGGTGCTCGGTCCCGTAGTTTACACCGCCAACGGATCGAGGAATTATGAAACGAATGCTAGTGAATGCGACTCAACAAGAAGAGTTGCGGGTGGCCATGGTAGATGGCCAAAAACTTTATGATCTTGATATCGAGGTAGCCTCAAGAGAGCAACGGAAAGCAAATATATACAAAGGTCGTTTGACTAGAATTGAACCTAGCCTAGAAGCTGCCTTTGTTGACTATGGCCCAGACCGACATGGCTTTCTGCCACTCAAGGAAATTTCCAATGAGTATTTCATCCGTCAACCGGCGGAAGGATCTCGCGTCCACATAAAGGACGTACTTAAGGAAGGTCAAGAGATTGTCATTCAGGTGGAAAAAGAAGAGCGTGGCAACAAAGGAGCCGCGCTGACAACATTCGTAAGCCTCGCGGGTAGGTTTCTAGTTTTAATGCCAAATAGTCCTAAGGCTGGGGGAGTTTCCCGCCGTATCATTGGTGAAGATAGAGATATCGTTCGTCAGTCATTAGAGGAACTTGATCCGCCGGATGGAATGGGGTGTATCGTTCGAACAGCTGGTGTTGGTCGTAGTTCAGAAGAATTACGCTGGGACTTGGACTATCTCCTTAATATATGGGAAGCCATCAAAAAGTCTGTGGTTACTAAACCGGGACCATTTTTAATATATCAAGAAGGAAATGCCATCGCGCGTGCGGTAAGAGATTACTTCTCAAATGAGATCGGTGAAATTCTCATTGATCGTGAGGATATCTACAAAGATGCTCAGCAGTTTATAGAACGGGTAATGCCGCATAATTTAAAAAAACTAAAATATTATGAGGATAGTTCTGTACCTCTATTTACCCGTTTTCAGATTGAAAGCCAAATAGAGTCGGCTTTCTCTCATTCTGTAACGCTACCATCCGGTGGCAGCATTGTAATTGACCATACAGAAGCACTTACAGCAATTGATATTAATTCCGCCCGAGCCACCAAGGGTGGTGATATAGAGTCAACCGCACTGAACACAAACCTTGAATCTGCTGAAGAAATTGCACGTCAACTTCGAATTCGTGACCTTGGTGGACTGATTGTTATTGATTTTATTGATATGAGTATTCACCGGAACCAGAGAGAGGTGGAAAACAGGCTGAGAGATTCTGTAAAACAGGATCGTGCTCGAATTCAAATAGGTCGAATCTCTCGTTTTGGCTTACTAGAAATGTCGCGTCAACGTCTTCGACCTTCACTTGGTGAATCTACTCAAGCGGTATGTGGACGTTGCAATGGCATAGGAAATGTTCGAAGCGTAGAGTCTCTAGCACTTGCTATTTTACGTCTTGTGGGGGAAGAAGCACGGAAGGACAGAACAGCAAAAATAATAGCGCAACTTCCTCTTGATGTAACTAATTATGTTTTAAATGAAAAAAGAGAATGGGTTCAGGCAATACAAGACAACAACAACGTAGATGTAGTGCTAATTGCAAATCCTGACCTTGAAACGCCTAACTACTCTATTAAGCGTGTACGGGATGACGAGTCCGAGCTTCCTGAAAATTCTAAAACAAGCTATAAAAATATTGAACCTCAAAAAGATCTAAGCGAAGCGTTCGAGAAGATTCATAAACAACAGAGTATTGAACCAGCTGCAGTTTCTAATGTCCTACCTGAAACGCCCGCACCGAAACCAATCCACAAAAAGAAGCCTCAAAAGGTATATGCCAGAAAAATATCATGGTGGCGAAAGCTTTTCAGCTGGGTATTACCAAAACCCAAAAGCAAAAGTCCACAAAAACATAAAGGTCGCCAGCGTAAAGCACGAGGAAATAATTATCAGGACCGTAGAAGAAAGAACAATAATCGTTCCCGTGACCGAAATCAGAAGCAGGGAAGACCCAATCAAAGTCGTGATAATAATAACCGTGGACAAACAGGAAACAAACAGCAACATGGCCAGCAATCCTCTGATAAATCAGATGGTAATAGCTCCTCTGGTCGGGGTCCACGCAGACGTCGTGATCAACGTAACACAAACCGACAAAGACCAAATAATGCTACTAATCATCAAGAA
>DJLG01000141.1 GCA_002434915.1 Proteobacteria bacterium UBA6522 | reverse complement strand
CAATACTGAGAAGGCACCTGAAACTGTTAGACCTTCTTTATCTGCATAGTAAGTAAAGTCTCCTTCTACTCCAGTAATTTCACCGTCTGCTGCATTATCAGAAAAGAATAAGTTCACAATACTTGGATCAAATATAGTTGTTTGCAGTCCCTCAACGTCTACGAAGAAAGCACTACCATTGAACCTAAGTTGACCATCCATAAGAACGGTTTTCCAACCGAACTCGTAGTTTGTAATTTCATCCGACTTAATTTCAGCAGGAACAGAGTAAGAACCATCTGCGCTTGTTCTTCCTACAGGTCTGTTTAGAAGACCAGGTCTAAAACCTTCAGACCAAGTTAGATAATACATAACCTCATCGCTAGGGTTCCAAGAATAGGTTACCTTTCCGATCACACCATCTGTAGATGCTGTATCTGGATAACCATTTGCATTACCAGGAGCATATTGTGCTGATAAGTTTGATCCGAATTGCTGAGTATCTGGAGCACCGAAACCATTATAGAATGATGAGTTCGCACTTCCTTCAAAATCGACTTCAATGTCATACCATCTAGCACCCAAAGTAAGTTCTGATGTATCACTCAATGCAATATTTAGTTCGCCAAAGAAACCTGTTTGTTCGTCGGTTCTCTTTATGTCATTAAAGAAGATAACCGGCTCACAAAACGGTCCAGCCGAGAACCACCCAGGTGATGCGTTATTAATCGAACCGGTTACAGATGTATCGGTTAGAGCATAGTTGCACGCATAGGTTATATCATTGTTGACTGCACTTGGATATGTAAACAAGTTTAATTCCTTAAGCTCAGTATCGCTGAAAAATGCGCCAGCCGTAAGCGACATTGTGTCGCTTATGTCAGCGTTGATTCTAATCTCATGACTTGTGACCTCAGTTTTAGTGGTTGAATCGACGAGCAAGTTAGGTGCGCCACATCTTCCAGTAGGTACATTGCCAGGTGCAAACTTAGTATAAGTCACGTAATAGTCGCAGATGTAATATGGAAGATATTGTCCAACAAAGAGATAATCAGTGTAATCAACCATCTGATTGGTTTCTCTATCCGTGTATGCTCCAGCATAAATCACTTCTAGATCACCAACCATGCCTTCCAGAGTTAAACTCATGTTGTCATATTCGTCATCAATCGAATTCGCTGTGTATGTTTGTATCTCTAAATCACCCAGTGTTGGATCGGCAAAGAAAACGCCGTCAGCATCAACTGTCTGATTTGCTAATACTAAGTTAGCAGTCCATTGATCATTGATATCCTGAGCTAATGAAGCTCTGAAGCCTTGGTATTCGACTCCATTTGCATCTTCCTCTTGTATCGCTACAGCTGGGATGAGCGTTGCGCCAGAGAGATCTGCACCAGCTTGAAAGCCAGCTCTTGCAGAAGAAACAGGGAGACCATTCTGCCTTACCGTTCCTGCTGGTCTAAAACGAGCAGATTCACTAGCATCAACTGTGCCAGCAACTTGATCGATGTAACCGCCTTTCTCATCTCTATATGCAACTACTCTTAGAGCAGTACTTTCTCCAAGGGGTATATTGGCCATAGCCTCGATTTTATGTCCAGAGTCTCCCTCAGGAGTGAACCTGTATTCTGCCTCAAAGTTGCTTTCAGAGACTCCCATTTTAGGTTTGTTAGTAATCATTCTAACTACCCCTGCTTGTGAGCTAGCTCCAAAAAGCGTTCCTTGTGGTCCTGAAAGTACCTCAATACGAGCCATGTCAGCTGCATAAACATCTAAGTTTCTTCCTGGTTGAGCCAATGGTTGCTCATCAAGGTAGAAAGACACGTTAGGTGCTAAGCCAGCAACACCTGCAGTAGTAAGGTTAGGTGTAGTTGAAGCTAGTCCTCGAATGTATATAGTATTTTGTCCTGGTCCTGATCCACCTGCGGTAACTCCAGGCAGTTGCAATAAATAATCCTCAAAGGTATTTATACCAGATGCTTCCAATGACTCCTCGGTTAGAGTTTGCACTTGAAGAGGCACGTCTTGAAGTGTTTCCTCTTTCTTTCTTGAGGTTACAACAATTTCTTCAATTTGTGCGCTTATATTAGAGGTCGCTAAAACGGCACCCGCTGCCACTATTGTTGCAGCTGATTGAGCCTTGTTTATATTTTGTTTCCTTTTGATGGCTTTTGTTCTTCTTAAAGCCTTTAGTTGTTTTCTTGTCATCAGTAATCCCCCACTTTGACGAGTGAATAATAATAAATTATCGGACTAGTCTAGTATATTTGCCCTAAAATTTATAGAACTCATTCATATTAAGGCTAAGAACCCTCGTTTGTAGGGGTTTCAGAGCAAAAAAAATAGCTATTTTTCATCTCAGAAGGGGTTAAATGGAATAATCGCTTGACTGTGATTAAAGATGATATAGATTGTCTGAAAGCTATTTCTTTCAAAAAAATATGTCTTACAAAAGAACTTTCTCAACGCATTATGCTTAAAAGTATCGACTATAGAAGATTCTTCATTTCTCTATTTCTTGTCTCAGTGTTTGTGGGGATTACTTTGGTCAAGCTTGATACTGCCAGCAATCTTTTCAACACCACACAATCATTTATAGCGAATAACTTTGGATGGCTTATCATTTTATGTGCAAATGGTTTTCTGGTTTTCTGCATATGGATGGCAATCAGTCGTTTTGGAACGATTAGATTGGGTGGAGCCGATGCTAAGCCAGAGTTTAGATTTATAAACTGGATCGCCATGTTATTCAGTGCGGGACTGGGCATAGGCGTAATATTCTACTCAGTAGCAGAACCAATCTTACATCTCAATTCATCGGCACTATTTGAAGATGGGTCTTCCTTTAAAGAACGAGCCACGTTATCAATGAATCTGACATATCTTCATTGGGGATTTCATGCTTGGGCCATATATGGCGTTGTCGGATTGTGCTTTGCTTATTTTGCATTCAATCTCGGAAGGCCTTTTAGGGTCAGCTCATTCTTTCTCGATGTCGGGCTGCAGAGTGCATGGAGTCGCGTGATTGTCGATATCTTTGCCATTCTAGCAACGGTCTTTGGTATTGCCACATCATTGGGGTTAGGTGCCACTCAAATAAGCACAGGACTTGAATATGTGGGCATTGCAAGCTCAACACTCATGGGCACATTCTGGATTATAATCTTCATTACAATACTTGGGCTAATCAGTGTGGTTTTGGGCCTAAATGCAGGCATAAAGAGACTCTCACAATTCAACATGGTTTTATGCGCTTTCTTTTTGATCACGATATTTTTTTCAGGGCCTACTGGATTTATACTTGATGGATTCGTTGAAAATGTTGGCACCTATCTTCAAAACTTCATCAGTTTATCTAGCAACGTAGATGCCTACAGAGACACAGAGTGGCAAAATGCTTGGACACTCTTCTACTACTGCTGGTGGTTTGCATGGTCACCTTTTGTGGGCCTTTTTATAGCTAGAATCTCTTACGGAAGAACGATTAGAGAATTTATCCTTGGCGTTGTTTTATTGCCGTCATTGATAGTTTTCATATGGTTGAGTGTTTTTGGAAATGCTGCAATATATCAGGAGTTCACGTCAGCTGGATCACTCGCAAATGTGATAAATGATGATATTTCAGCATCCCTTTTCGTCTTCTTAGAACAATACCCAGGTGCAACCCTTCTAATGGTTGTTTCCTTAATCAATATAGTTACATTTTTTGTA
>DJLG01000042.1 GCA_002434915.1 Proteobacteria bacterium UBA6522 | reverse complement strand
ATCCTAGTTGCCACCCCAGAAGGTCATGTCCTCTTAGATACTGGCACCCAAAAAATGGGGGCAGTAGTTTTTCCAAATATTGTCACATTAGGCTTCTCGCCAGCAGATATAAAAGTTATGTTAATTTCCCATGCACACTATGATCACATGGAAACTATGGAGACTATGCGCCGAATCACTGGCGCTACGGTTGCTGCCTTAGAAGCAGAAATACCTTCTTTGCTTAGCGGTCATGATCATGGAATCAATGAGACATGGGGGCATGAACCAATTGAGGTTGGTCGCATCCTAAAAAGCGGCGATAACATTAATATTGGTGGATCTACCGTTAAGGTTATTTGGACACCTGGACACACACCAGGCACTGCCACTTACTTTATTAATACTCAAGAAGATGGAGAAACTTATCAAGTTGTCTTTGGTGGTCCACCTTCCCCAGTCACAAATCATCCAACTTACGATACTCGACCTGAGGATGTCTTAAATGCCTTCGCAGCTCTTCGTGAAATGGATCCAGACATTCGAATTAATGGTCATCCACAGAACCTTTTCGAAGGGAAACTAGAGGCATTATGGGCAAATGTTCGCCCAAGCCCGTTAATGCTAGCTCCAGGTGAATGGCTTGAACTATTAGATAATTCCGAGACTGAATATAGACGGCGTCTAGCAGAGGTAACTGCTACAGCTCCTTAACTCAAACTACTGGGGACTAAGATGCTCAGAGAACCAATTGACTATCTCGGTAGTGGATAACTCCAGGTCATCGCCATAAAAACCATGGTTAGCCCCCGGTACAATAACTAGTTTTGATTCAACATTATGTTCTTGAAAAACAGCAAATAAATCATAACTGTTACTAACGTCTACCAAAGAGTCGGAATCTCCATGGACTAATAGAGTCGGTGGATCATCAGACGATACATGCATGATTGGCGAATACATTTCGATTTCTGATCTATCAAAGTCTAAGGCTGGGTAACGCGTATTTGTAATACCAGGACTAGCAGCCCTAGCCGCAGGACGAAAATCAACAGGAGGGTAAATTGCAACTACAGCTGAAACATGATTACTAACCTGTAAAACAGGGTCATCTGATAATGGATTTCCATTATCAGAAAGATTCCCTAACATAAGAGAAAGGTGCCCACCCGCACTCTGACCCCATACACCTAAACGATTTTCATCCACACCTAGTTGCATAGCATTTAACCTGATATAGCGAACAGCCCTTTGAACATCAGGAACAATTTCGGGCATCTTATATTTAGGGCTACTCCCATGTCGCACAGCGAAGACAGTAAAGCCCCGGTCAAGAAGCGGCTGATAAAGTTTTTGAGACTCCTCATGGGGGCGCCATCGAGACCGCCAACCACCGCTAACTATATTGATGACTCCAGAGCCATTCACACTGTTAGGTGTGAAAACATCAAACGTTAGTGCCATTCCATGTTTATGACCATAAACCACATCTGGCGTAACGGTAACCTCTTGTGCCTGCGTAACCGCAGAAACGCCAAGTAGAAAAAATAAAGCACTAAACCTGATCATTTCCATAACAATTCCCTTGGCAGTGAAATACGAGATTAATAGTTTTATTCTGCCGAGATACCAGCCAGCTGATCAACACCTCTAGCCAATGTCCTGGTCCAGGTTCTTATTGATCTTTCTGTAACAGGGTTGGTCTCGCTAGTTTCGAATGGCCCCTCAACTCGTTCTCTACTGCCTATTCGGGCAAGAAGCGTATCGTCCATTGAATCTCTTAATTCTAAAAAGTAGTTAACCTCCCAAAGCCAATCGATTGTGATAAAACCACTGCTACGAGTCTCAGGTGGCAGAGCTGAAGCAACATCTGCTAAAAAACCGCGAACTATTAGCACATTACGACCTGCCTCTTCCGTTTCAGTAAAGGCTTGAACTTCAGAAAGGGCATCATGAAATTCAACTCCAAACATATCGCTAAAATCACTACGCCTATCATTATCTATAAAAAACTCGTCACCACTCTCCCTTGATCTTGCTGTAGAAGATCGCTCAGCAACCTCTCTAAATGCAACTCTAGTAGGCATTAGCCATATTTCTCTATAGCTTGATAAATCAAGGTCTTCACTAACCCAAGCATTTGGTATTTGCGAAGGATCAACTCGACGGAGTCCTTCCTCAGTCACTTCGGCATCAGAACCTGTTGCAAAAACTATTTGCGCCTGACTTTCAACATTCCAAACAAACGCGAAGCTAACCAAAAGGGGTAGCACACTTCGTAAGGATGAATATTTTATGATTTGTTCCATTAGTTTTTCCTCGGTTTGGCTGTAACTAGCCATTCAGCTCTAACTATTATTATCGAACTCCACTAACCAATTCCAGCTAAGCACAAAACATCAGTGATTACTTTTAATAGTAATTGTAACAATGAATATTTAATGTATTGACTGAAAAGTTATTTATTAAATCTATATGTTGCTTTTTCAACTAGCTCAAAAAGCAGCAGGCATACTAGCCAACTGTTCTAGCAATTCTCCTCTGAGGCTATCAACAGGTACAAATCGTTGTGCACGCTCACCATTTTGAACTTCGCCAGTATAAATATTGCCATGTGAATCAACAGCAATCATGTGGAGCCCATAGAACTGTCCTCCAGCATCACTCATACTTCCCATTTCTTCCACAACCTCCCCGGTCTCACG
>DJLG01000098.1 GCA_002434915.1 Proteobacteria bacterium UBA6522 | reverse complement strand
ACGATCGACTGGTGGTGTACTGATAAGTGATAAGTCTCGGAGACCACCAAGTGTCATATTCAGCGTTCTCGGTATTGGTGTTGCAGTGAGTGTCAACATATCAACTTCAGCCCTTAGTTTTTTCAAGCGTTCTTTTTGTCTAACGCCAAACCGATGTTCTTCATCAACAATAATTAGTCCAAGTTGATTAAATTTAATATCGCTATTTAGAAGCTTATGAGTGCCAATAACGATATCAACTGTGCCTTTGGATAATTCTGAGATAACTGCTGAGCTTTCTGATTTACTTCTGAATCGAGATAGTAGTTCTATATGAACTGGCCAATCGGCAAATCGATCTACAAAGGTTCGGTAGTGTTGTTGAGCAAGCAGTGTAGTTGGTACTAATAAACAAACTTGATGCCCAGCATGCACTGCAACAAATGCAGCACGTAAAGCGACCTCAGTTTTGCCAAACCCCACATCACCGCATATAACACGATCCATTGGTTTTTCGCTTGAAAGATCATCTAGCGTCTCTTCAATGACCTTTAACTGATCATTGGTTTCTTGAAAGGGGAACTCAAGAGTAAAACGTTGATAAATATCATCGTTTATAGGTGATTTAATTCCTTTTCTAGCAGCTCGTTCTGCATACAGGGATAGTAATTCTGCCGCTACATCTCTTGCTTGTTTAGCCGCTTTTTTTCTAGCTTTAAGCCATTGGTCTGAACCAAGTCGATGCAATGGCGCATGCTCTGGTGATGCACCTGTATAACGTGTCACTAGGTGAAGATTATGAACAGGGATATATAATTTAGCGGACTCTGCATATTCAAGCATTAAAAATTCTGTTAATACTTCGTTGACTGATAGGCTTACAAGACCTAGGTAACGCCCGATTCCATGTTCTTCATGAACCACTGGAGCACCCACACGCAGATCAGTGAGTTCTCGTACGATTGCATCAGGGTCTCTAGCTGGTCGACGTCGTTGTGTTCTTTGGCGTGGCCTATCCATGCCAAGTTGTTCAGCTGTTACTAAACGTATATTACTATCTGGAAGAACAAGTCCTGTATCTAGATCACCTACAGCCAGACACAGCGAGTCGTTAGCTTGTAAAAACTCATCCCAGTCTTTCAGTAATGTAGGTGTAAGTCCCCGACCTTGTAACAATTTGAATATAACTTCTCGACGTCCTGGAGATGTTGTCACTAGAAGAGTTCTAAATTCTTTATCAGAGTTTATCCAGCGGGATAGTATGTCTTCGTTTGTACTGGCAATCGTACTTAATGGGTGGCCAGTGCCTGCATTGAAATGATTATCATCGAGATTTTCTAGCTCATGGCTATTAATAGCAATACGTGGAAATTGTTCTATTTTTTTCCTGATTTTGTCAGGATTCCAGAACGCCGTTTCAGGAGAAAGAATAGGTCTATCAGAGTCCTCGTGAAGTTGTTCATGACGGTCTTGAATCAATTTCCATCCGGAATCAAGGCTAGCTAGAGATTCATCAACAGACACAATTAATGTATTTTCAGGTAGGTAATCTAGTAGAGAGGATGTGGAGTCAAAGAATAAAGGCAAGTAATACTCGATTCCAGCTGGAAGTTGAGCTTCAGATATATTCCTGTATACCGAAGATTTCCCTGGGTCGCCGGATATTTGGTGTCTATGTCTTGCTCGAAAATCACTAATTGCCTCTGAATCAAATGGAAATTCTTTTGCAGGAAGGATTCGAACCTCTTTAACCACGCCTGTACTAATTTGTGTATGTGGATCAAATATTCTTAGCTGTTCTATTTCTTTATCAAATAGATCGATACGAATTGGATGCTTAGATCCTATAGGGTAGATGTCGATGAGCGAGCCTCGTACCGCAAAATCTCCTGGATCAAAAACTTGTTCAACATGGAGATAACCATGATTTACTAAACGTTCTCGGAATTTCTGACTGTTAAGTTGTTGACCAAGTTGAAGAATTGTTGAGTGCGTACTAACGAAGTCAGCTGGAGGAAGTCTTGCTAGAAGTGCTTGAGCATTTACAATTACGATTTCTCGATTTCCTATATCGAGTTGATAAAGAGTAGAGAGTCGCTCAGAGAGCAAGTCTTGTGGTGGTGAAAACACATCATAAGGCAGAGTTTCATAGTCGAAAAAACGTCTTGCTAAATTACCAGAGGAAAAGAAATCTACTTCGCGTTTAATGGTATCTGCGGTTGAGGCCGAATCGGTAACTATGCAGATAGATCCATCATATTGCTTTATCAATTCGCTTATAGCTACGCTGTATGCACATCCATAGAGCTGACCCCAGTGAATACAGGTCGGTACCCTTGTTGATGGAATAGGCAGCTGAAAAAGCGAGATTTTTTTATCCACTGAATATTATGTTCTGGTATTAATGAGTAATTATCCCATATGCATGATGTATCTGGGATAGCGAAACTAGAGCCTGATGGGATATGGATTGGTTGATATATATATAATTATGATGTGATTCTTAGGGGGTGTTTTTTTAGTGGCTAATGGCACTTAATTTTACTATGAGCTTGGCTTATGAAATTTGAATTTCCTTTGATTGAGGCAAAACTTGTTCGTCGGTACAAGCGTTTTTTGGCCGATGTGATTTTATCAGACGGTAGTGAGACTACTGTTCATTGCCCTAATACGGGTTCTATGCTTGGATGTAATGAGCCTGGATCAACTGTATGGCTACTTCCTGTTGAAAATCCTACTCGAAAATATCCGCTTGGGTGGGAGTTGGTTGAAGTTAATCAATCGGTATTAGTTGGTATAAATACCGGGCGTAGTAATAATCTTGTTGCTGAGGCTTTGGAGCATGGATTAATTGGGGAGCTCACAGGTTTCACATCGATACGACGAGAAGTAAAAATTACAGGTACTCGTTCGAGAATAGACTTTCTTTTAAGTGAACATGAGACGGAGCCAGATTGTTATCTAGAAGTCAAAAACGTGACTGCGTCTGTAGATAATGGTAATTGTTGTGCTTTTTTTCCGGATGCAGTCAGTATTCGTGCAACACGCCATGTTGAGGAATTGACGGAAAGAGTAGAGGCTGGTCAACGGGGAGCACTGTGTTTTTGTGTGCAGCGCGCTGACGTTGAATATGTGGTGCCTGCGGATGAAATAGATCCTGCTTACGGAAAGGCGCTTAGAAAGGCAGTGGAAATTGGAGTTGAAGTTTACGCTTTAGGAGCCACTGTTACGTCACAAAGCGTAACCTTGGAGCGAAGACTTCCGGTAAGGTTAGATGGAAAGTATTAATTTATACGATGTATGACTCACTGATGGTCACTTTCTTCTATTCTCTCAAGGTGCTACGACTTTGCTAACGACTCATATGTTATAACCACGAGGTATTTGCTCTTCTAACTATGTGAGTTTTTAAGATAGGTTTTTTATGTCTTGTTATGTTTCGTCCAGTTGAGGTCTTTATAGGTCTGCGTTATGTGCAAGCTCGCGCGCAGAGAGGATTCGTCTCGTTTATAAGCATGGCATCTATGCTTGGTATTAGCTTAGGCGTGGCTGCTCTTATCGTAATTCTTTCTGTGATGAATGGTTTTGAGAACGAGTTGCGTACTCGATTATTAAGTATGACTGCTCATGCAAGTATTTCTCAGGAAACCGTTGGTTTAGATGATTGGTCTAGTTTGCGCACAGAGATATTAGAGACAGAGGGCATCATGGGAGCTTCACCCTTTATAAATCTTGAGGGGATGCTTAGTTCTGGAGCGAACCTAAGTCCTGCTCTCATTAGAGGGGTTGTTCCTTTAGAAGAAGCAGCAGTCTCACAGCTTGAGGAATTATTTAGAATCGGTAGCTTAAGTGACTTACAAGCGAATTCCCAGAGGATAGTGCTCGGAAGAATACTAGCTCTTAATTTAGGAGTGGGAGTAGGTGACAGGATTAATTTGCTTGTACCGAGGGTTGAAAATGGACGTTTAATGCCCAGTCTTACTGGATTTTTGGTTAGCGGTATATTTGAAGCAGGTATTCAGGATCATGACGTTGGTTTAGCATTAATTCACTTAAGTGATGCTAGTCAAATTAAAGGTCTCCAAGGGAGGGCGGAGGGACTTGCAATTCGAATGGAAAATCCATTCCAAGTGCTTGGACTTCAAGAGTCTATGACTTCTCAAGAGACCTTGTATCAATACTCTGACTGGACACTTGAAAATAGCAACTATTTTAGAGCGATAAGAATTGAAAAATCGATGATGACTATTCTATTGCTATTAATTGTTGCGGTAGCTGCATTCAATATCGTAGCTTCCTTAGTGATGGTTGTAACTGATAAGAAAAAAGATATTGCAATTCTTCGCACCTATGGGCTCTCTTCCTCACACATTGCCAGGATATTTATGGTTCAAGGGTCGTTGTTGGGATTAGCTGGAACATTAATCGGAACCGTATTAGGTACAGTGCTTGCCTTTAATCTTGCAACTATAGTTCCTTGGTTGGAGTCTACATTTAACTTTCAAATAATGCCTGGTGATGTCTATTACGTTACGCAAATACCGTCTGAGATTCGGCTGATAGATATAATTTTAATATCTTGCCTAGCTTTTCTGGTTACTGTTATTGCTACGATTTATCCCTCTAAACGTGCGGCAGCAGTCGCGCCAGCAGAAGCGCTTAGGTATGAGTAAAAAATGAAGCAACCTTACGAAATTTATATGGCACTACGTTATCTAAGTGCTCATGGGAAAAGCGGGTTTATTTCATTTATATCTTTGGTATCGATGTCTGGGATTGGTCTTGCTGTCGCAGTATTAATCATAGTGCTTTCAGTTATGAATGGTTTTGAGAGAGAGTTACAACAAAGAATCTTAAGCATAATGTCTCATGCGACAGTCAGTGGTATAGATAAGCCACTAGACGATTGGTCGGCCTTACGTGAACGTGCTTTGTCTAGGACAGATGTGACAGCTGCCGCACCATATGTTGATGGCCAGGGATTGACGATGGTAGGGGATAGACTTTCGGGGGTGCGTGTTAGGGGAATTGAGCCAGATATGGAAAAGGAGGTATCGGCAATTGCTGATCTAATGCAGGAAGGTGATCTAAATGTACTTCAGCCGGGAAGTTTTAGGGTGATCATTGGTAGAAGCCTCGCCAACGAGTTGGGAGTATCTGTGGGGGATTCTATGGTTTTGATATTAGCCGAGGGTCGAGTTACCCCAGCGGGTCTGATGCCACGTATGCGTACTTTAGAGGTTTCAGGTTTATTCGAGGTTGGAATGTATGAGTATGATAGTGGTTTGATTTACGTGCATCTTGAGGATGCGGCACGTCTATTTGAAAGTGATGGTCAAGCAACGGGTCTCCGGTTAACTGTAGATGATATATATCTTGCCGGAACGGTTTCAGAGGAGTTTGCAGTCGAGTTAGGAGGAGGTTTTTATATCAGCGACTGGAGCCGACAGCATAGTAATTTTTTTCGTTCAATACAGATCACAAAATCTATTATGTTTATTATTCTTTCTATGGTTATTGCTGTAGCTGTCTTTAATATTGTTTCAACACTGGTGATGGTGGTTCGAGATAAGAAAGGTGATATTGCAATTCTGCAGAGCTTTGGTGCAACTGGTAAAAGTATTCTTATTGTTTTTGCAACTCAGGGTGCTGTTATAGGAGTTTTAGGGACTATCTTTGGGTTAATGTTTGGAGTTCTTTTTGCTATAGGTCTCGGTGATATTGTTATGTTTGTTGAAAGACTATTTGGTATAGATGTTCTTTCAGAAGAAGTTTATTTTATCAGTGATTTACCAACTCAGGTGAGGCTTGCCGAAGTTTTGAAAATTGGAGGTCTAGCTATATTTTTAACCGTTTTAGCAACTCTTTATCCAGCTATTAGTGCATCAAGACAACCACCCGTGGAGGCGCTGCGACATGAATAAGCCTTTGGGTAAATCTGATCCAGTACTCCGCGTGATATCTCTTATTAAAAATTTTAATGACGTTGGTCAACGTCTAGAGGTCCTACGAGGTGTAGACCTCGATGTTAGTGCTGGTCAAAGACTCGCGATTATAGGTACCTCTGGTTCAGGGAAAAGCACTCTATTGCAACTGTTAGGTGGCCTTGACGAACCTACTTCAGGGGAGATTTGGATTTCTGGTCAGGCCCTAACTTCATTAAGTAATAGACAAAAAGGTTTGCTTAGGAATAGGTCTTTAGGTTTTGTATATCAATTTCATCATCTCTTGCCAGAATTTACCGCATTGGAAAATGTTGCTATGCCCCTCATGGTTAGAGGTGATAAGCCTCAAGATGCTGCTAATCAAGCTGCAGAGTTGCTTGATCGTGTTGGTCTAATGGATAGGCTTGAGCACCGTCCAGGGCAGCTTTCAGGCGGGGAGCGTCAACGGATTGCAGTTGCACGAGCGTTGGTAACTGGCCCTGCTATTGTATTAGCGGATGAACCAACTGGAAATCTTGATAGGCCTACAGGAATGAAAATTTTTGACTTAATGCTTGATCTTAATAGTGAACTAGGTACTAGTTTAGTCATTGTTACACATGATCCAAATCTTGCTGTTCGTATGGATACAGTTTTAGAGTTAAAAGATGGTGTTCTTGTAACTCCTGATCAAATTTAGTTCTGTTTCGCATCTATTCTAATCCTCTTTATATATTGAGATAGTTTGTGAGCCAAGAGGCAGCAGGCTATAGTTCTAGCCGCTATTTCTTGGTTTTAGGTGTTACATGTTAGAGATTGTGCAGGCAGGCGGCTGGTTAATGCTACCGATCATTGCTTGTTCTATTGTGGCGGCAGCTATTATTTTAGAGCGTATCTGGACTTTAAAACAGAAGCGCGTGTTGCCAGATGATCTAACTATAAGGGTATGGAAGTGGGTAAAGGCAGATAGATTAGATGCTGAAAATCTTCAAGTTCTTCATCAGAGTTCACCTTTAGGGCAGGTACTTGCCGCTGGTCTAGCAAGTAGTCATGCGGGAAGAGAGATTGCTAAAGAACACATTGAGGATACTGGTAGACATGTGGTGCATGAACTAGAGCGCTATTTAAATGCGCTTGGAACGATCGCAGCTATTTCGCCCCTGCTTGGACTATTAGGGACCGTAATTGGCATGGTAAAAGTCTTTGCAGCAATTACTGAACAGGGTGTTGGAAATCCTGGTGTATTAGCAGGAGGCATATCAGAGGCCTTAATTACGACGGCAGCAGGCCTAACCGTTGCTATTCCCTCTCTTATTGGGTACCGATATCTCAGAGGTCACATAGATACTTTAGTAGTTCGCATGGAAAAGGAGGCAATGATATTTCTTGAGACATTGCTAAAAGATACGGTTACAAAGGTTACAAAGGATGAATCTCCAAACTAGTGTAAAAGAAGGGCCTGAGATAAATCTAACATCACTTATAGATGTAGTGCTTCTGTTGCTAGTTTTTTTTATGGTTTCTACTAGCTTTGTTCATGAGACAGATATAACGCTACGTTTGCCACAGACGCAAACAGAAGCAAATAATGTATCTTCTTCTTCAGATGTTATTGAAATCGCTGTGACTGAAGCTGGTACTTATCTGGTCAATGGACGCTTGTTGGTAGATGATCAGCAAGATACTTTAAGTTCTTTTATTGAGGAGATTATTGGAGATAGTCGCGAACAGACTGTTGTTATAAGAGCGGACGCTAAGGCGACGCATCAAGCTGTAGTGACCGTATTGGATGTTGTAGGGAAATTGGGGTTTGTTGAAATCAATATAGCTACGGTAATTTTGCCGGAGGTCTAGTTTTAATGCCGCATACACGGTCACATCTTATTACTATTTACAAACGCCTACTAAGGTATGTCATTCCGCATTGGCGTGTAATTCCTTTAGCTCTGGTAGGAATGGTTTTTGTGGCAGCATCAAATGCCTATATACCGTTTTTAATGAGCCAGGTTATAGAAGCGCTAGAAGATGGGGGGCGTGCTGGCGGATCTCTCTACATACCGCTTGTTTTATTTCTTACTTTCATAGTACGTGGGGTTGCTGATTTCGGTGCTGTTTGTAGTCTTAGTTGGTTGGGGAGAGCTGTAATTCATGATTTACGCGCGGATATTTTTAAGCACTATACCCGGCTTCCAACTGAGTTCTACGATATAAACCCAACTGGCGCCTTAGTATCAAAACTTACATACAATACAGAACAAGTCTCTGAGGCCATCTCTGGTGTGGTAGTTGTTAGTATTCGAGACTCATTGACGATAGCCGTTCTTATAGGGGCTATGATTTACTTCAGTCCATTATTGTCAGCTATGGTGGCGGTAGCTGCGCCAGTGGTGGGTTGGCTTATTTTTCTTATGAGTAAAGCATTTAGGCGCTATGGATTACGTATCCAGACCTCTATGGGTGATGCAACCAGGGTTACGGAAGAAGCGCTAGCAGCCCATCGTATAGTCAAGGTATTCGAAGGTCAGAAACAGCAGAGAAATCAGTTTTCTGAAATAAATGAGCGTAACCGTAAACAATTCATGAAATTGGTGGTGACCCGTGCAGCAGGGGATACTCTCACTCAATATACGGTAACGGCAGCAGTAACGGCAATGATCGCGGTAGCATTTTCAGGTCTATTTATCCAGGGGTTAGATGCCTCTGTATTCATAGGGTTTTTAACTGCAATGGGAATGACACTAGCTCCACTCAAGAGAATTATTAATGTTAATGCGGCCTTACAGAGAGGTATAGCAGCTGGTCTTACTCTATTTGAAACTATTGATGAACCTGCCGAACCAGATTTTGGTACTACAACAGTCAATAAGGTTCATGGTGAAATTGAATTTAAAGATATGAGCTTTGCTTATAAGACTTCCAAGGGGACAGTACTTAGTAATATTAATCTGCTTGTTTCAGCAGGAAGTAGTCTTGCAATTGTTGGACGATCAGGTTCTGGAAAATCAACTTTGGTTGGGTTATTACCAAGGTTCTATGAGGTAAAATCTGGTCAGGTATGTCTCGACGGACTGGATATAAGAGACTATCAACTTAAAAGCCTACGTAGGCAGATTAGTCTTGTGAGTCAGGATGTGATTCTTTTTGACGATACAATTTTCAATAATATCGCCTATGGAGCGTTAGCCAACGCGTCAAGAAGTGCTGTAGAGACAGCGGCAGAGGCGGCTTATGTTACTGAATTTGCCAATGAATTACCGGAAGGGTTGGATTCGCGAGTTGGTCAACGGGGAGCGCTCCTGTCTGGAGGTCAACGACAACGGATTGCGATTGCACGGGCAATACTTAAAGATTCACCCATTTTGATACTTGATGAAGCTACTTCAGCTCTAGATACACAGTCCGAGAAAAAAATTCAAAGCGCTCTGGAAAAGCTAATGAAAGGTCGGACAACCTTAGTTATAGCCCATAGACTTTCTACTGTTGAGCATGTAGACCGTATTATTGTTCTCGATGAAGGAGTCATTACAGAGGAGGGAACGCATATAGAGCTTATGTCAAAAAAAGGTATATATAGCAGGCTTCATGAGAGTCAGTTTTCTGATTAGGTTTTTTTGTGCAACGAATCTTGATTCAGTTTTCTGAGTGGTTTTGGTACCGGGAACACCCAATGAAGTGGGTCCTATGGCCAATTGGGTGGCTTTACGGCATCTTAATGGAGGCGCGGCGTCTCCTATATCGAAAGGGAATAAAATCAATTACAAGGATGCCAGTACCAGTGATTGTTGTTGGCAATATAAGTGTCGGAGGTACAGGAAAAACACCTATTGTAATTTGGCTAGCGCAGGAATTGCAGTCTCATGGATATAGAGTGGGTATAGTTAGTCGTGGCTATGGCGGACTATCAGAGGAATGGCCACAGCTTGTGAGTTCTGAAAGTGATCCTACTTTAGTTGGGGATGAACCAGTACTACTTGCTCGTGCAACGAGTTGTCCAGTGATGGTTGGACAAGACCGGGTCTCAGCAGCAAAAGTTCTCCTTTCTGCAGAGCCATTAGACCTGCTTATATCAGATGATGGTTTACAGCATTATAAACTAGGCCGTGCCCTAGAAATTGTGGTAGTAGACGGGATGCGAGGTCTGGGGAATGGCTTATGTTTGCCAGCAGGGCCATTACGGGAGTTTGGTTCCAGACTTACTAAATCAGATGCAGTAATTGTGAATGGAGAGGGTTGGGAGTACGAGGGTGTTTACCGTGTAAAGCCAGTAGCACAGAGTCTCTATCAAGTTTCAGACTTTACAAAAAAAACACTAGAGGAATTCAGAGAAACACAAGTACATGCAGTGGCTGGTATTGGAAACCCCAAACGATTTTTTGACACCCTTAAAGATGCTGGCATTGATGTGTTACCCCATCCTCTTCCAGATCATGCAAATTTGAGTCAGGAAGATATTGAATTTAACGATTCTAGACCAGTTTTAATAACAGAAAAGGATGCAGTAAAGTGTCAACATTTTGCCCATAATAATGTTTGGTGCCTGCCCATTAAGATGGAATTTCAAATAGAAGACAAACAGCGTTTGATGAATCTTGTGCTAGGGAAACTTTAAAGTATGGAAAATAAGTGCGTTGTAGTCATTCCATCACGTTTTGGTTCGGTTCGTTTGCCTGGAAAACCATTAGCTGACATTCACGGTCAACCAATGGTTCAGAGGGTTTATGAAAGAGCATTAAAGAGTGGAGTAGCTGAAGTTATAATAGCAACTGATGATGAACGTATATTTCAAGTATGTAAGAAATTCGGGGCTCATGTGGAGTTGACTGATAAAGCACACCAAAGTGGAACAGATAGAATTTCTGAGCTTGCTACTAGATTGAATTGGCCAGATGATAAAATTATTATTAATGTCCAGGGTGATGAACCTTTCCTTCCTCCA
>DJLG01000146.1 GCA_002434915.1 Proteobacteria bacterium UBA6522 | reverse complement strand
TACTGGCGTAATAAGGCAAACTCTTCAAACTTTTTAACTTCTTTATCTTCTAGAAATCGGATCGAGCTTACATCAATTTTCACCGAGCGTTTGATGCGTCTTCCGCCTGATTGCGACATTCCACGCCAGTTTTTATACGATTCATCGATTAACCGATGAGTCGGTATTGTTGTAATAGTTTTATCCCAGTTTTGTACAGTAACAGTATGTAGAGCGACATCAATGACATCGCCATCTGCGTTGTATTGAGGCATTTCAATCCAGTCACCAACTCGGACCATTGATAGACTTGTCAGTTGGATACTGGCTACAAGGGATAATATTGTGTCTTTGAATATTAGCAGCACAATTGCCGTCATAGCGCCGAGCCCAGTCAGTAGAACTACAGGCGATCTGTCGATAAGCGCAGACACAACAAGAACAGCGCCAAGGACATAAACAATAATATTTATAACCTGGATATACCCTTTGATTGGTCGTTCTTTGGCTATCGGGTAAGTGGAGTAGATGGCGTTTACTGCGGTGAGTGAAGCACCTATAGAAAGGGTAAACATTAGGGCAAGATACGCAAGAGCTACGTTTCTTATTAAAGCAGGTAGTAATTCCCCTAAATCTGGAATCCAAACGACACCAAAGTAGATGACAAGTGCTGGGACTGTCTGAGCAAGCCTACCTAAAACTTTATGTTCAAGCAGAATGTCATCCCATTGAAGAGTTGTACGCTCTGCCACCATCATTACAAATTTAATTAATTGTTTTTTTACAATTAAATCCGCAAGCACTGCCAAAATTAGTAGCGCAAATATTCCTCCAAGGGCATGTGCTAGTGCCGGAAGATTGAACCACCATTGAGCGAGGGTTTGAAGTAAGGTTTCCACTTAAAATTTTCTGATTACTAACTGTTGACTAAGTTTAGCTGGCCTTGGTCCGAACTACGAGGGCTGTTGGGACAATTTCGGGGTACAATTGAGTAGTACATTTTTTGATGTTTTTGTTCTGGGGAAAACATTATGAGAATATTTTTTTTTGTACTGTCATTTTTTGCTTGCCCTTCATTCCTAACAGCACATCATTCTGTTACTGCATTTTTTGATCGCGCAACTATCATTGAGGTTGAAGGAACGATCACTGAAATTTTTTGGAGAAACCCTCATGTTTTTCTGACTCTAGAGGTCATTGGAGAAGAGGGAGTTACAGAAAATTGGGAACTTGAGGCTGGTACAACTAACACCCTTATGCGAAGAGGAATTACATCTAATTCTTTAGGTCTTGGTGATCAGATTAAAGCTGCCGGAGCAGAGTCCCGTAGGGGCGAGCCAGCTATCTTTATATCTAACTTGCTTCTGCCAAATGGGACTGAAGTGATTGTTTCAGATCGTGATGCCACCTTACGCTGGACAACAGAAGGTACTTACAATCAAGATTTGGACGTCTCGGATCAATTAAGTGGTCAGGGTATTTTTAAAGTATGGGGCCATCGTGAGCTATACCGACTTCGTAATCCCTTAGTATTAACGCCTATTGCTCAAGACTTGAAGGCAGAGTTTAATCCAAGAACTGATGATCCAGGGCTAAGATGTATACCACCTGGCATGCCCAATGCTGTTCTTAATCCCTACCCAATGGAGTTTATAGAGAGAGATGACAGGATTATTCAGCGTATCGAGGAATGGGATGCTACTCGAATCATTTATATGGGTGGAGGGGTAACAACCCCAGAACAGTTTCAGCCTGATCATCTAGGTTATTCGGTTGGTAGATTTGAAGAGAACTCTCTAATTATTGAAACCAGCCAAATAAATTTTCCATTTCTGGATGGTGACGGCACTCCTATGGGTCCAAATGCAAAGATTAGGGAAAGCTATACGCTAAGCGAGGACGAATCTAGCCTATTCTATGAGGTTCTTGTTGAGGATTCTGACAACCTATTAGAACCAGCTATATGGGAAGTTATTTGGACGCATCGTCCAGGAGTTAACATTATGCCTTTCGAGTGCACCCTGCGAGATGTTGTTGGGCCAGTATATCGTTAGTTATTAATGTTTTCAGATGCGTTCCCTAAGGCCTGACACGAACATATTTGCGTCCTTGCCGGGGCCGAGGTTCTCCTGTGTAAATATCACCTTGGCTGTCAACTGCCACAAATTCTGCACCGTTGCCTATTGGTAGACGAGGATCTGCCCAAGGAAACATGACAAACTCAGTTACCCAGCCATGTTCAGCATCTCCAATTCGTATTCCCATTTCCCAACCAGGATTTTGAAGGTTATCTGATTCAGAATCAGCCACATAGATTTTGTCATTGTGATCAAAATAGATGCCGCTAGGGCGTCCAAACTGAGTCCAAGTGGCTATATAGTTTCCTTCTTGATCAAAGAGCTGGATTCGGTTGTTGTATCTATCAGCAATAAAAAGCCTTCCTCTGGAATCCATTGCAATCGCATGTAGTTCATGAAATTCCCCTGGCCCATAACCAGTTTGTCCCCATGAGGTTATGAACGTGCCATCAGCTGTGTATTTCATGACTCTGTTATTGCCATCGGGAACATGGCCATCAGTTATAAAAATATTACCGTTGTCACCAGTAATTACATCACTTGGCGAGTTAAAGCTGTAGTCTCCATTTCCTAGACTACCCGGAGTTCCGAGCGTCATTAATAGCTCACCAGTTGGACTAAACTTGTACACCGCATGGCCTCTCATGTCCCCTTCTGGTCTTCGGTTTTCTCTGACTCCATCTGTTGCCCAAATATTGCCGTCATTATCAACGTGAATACCATGTGGCCAAATAAACATTCCACTGCCAAAACTATCTACTAGATTTCCATCAAGATCGAACTTCATTATGGGGTCAAGGTCAGAATCAAGGCACTCCCACCCAAACATTTCTACAGGGGCATCACATCTCACAATAGCCCAGACGTGGTTGCCATCACGGTCCATAGTAATGTCGCCGAATGCCCCCATTTCTCTACCTTCAGGCATCTGAGCCCAGCTATCGACCATTCGATAAGGGTTAGGTAAGGACTGTGCGTTTGCGCTCACCGTGGCTACTAGTACGGCCAGTGAGGCAAGCAAAAAAGACAAGCTATATCGGCTGATTTTTTTTATTACAGACATTGTCTACTCCAAATAAAGTTTTACTTTTAAAAAGACCTAAGTTTAATTTTTATAGTTCACGACCCGAGCTTGATTCAAGACAATCCCAGGCTTGAATAGTTTCTTCTGGAACCCACTCCCAGTTCATGCGCATACTTATCGGTGCACTTAAATAAATAGGGTCTGTTAGGACTGCTTCCCAGCTCAGCGAATTACCGTCAGCACCCAGAGTGAATCTTTCATCAATTTGCATATCTTCGCTTTTAGCGGCTCCGTCATCATCAAGGTACGGGTAGCTGCTTTCTGTTGTTGTTACAACCAGCGTACTACCTTCCCATTCACCGGTCGAATATCCCATGATTGAAGCAGTTGAGTCTGCTGAATTATTAGCAGATTGCATATGGATAACGCGTAAAGCATCGCCTTGTTCAATACGAAGATGAATCTCTTGACCTTGATCTATAAATTCTACGGGGAGGGTGGTATCCATGATAACCGGCATTCCAATAGGGTCACAGTTCCACATAGGGTGATCGGTCAGTTCATCATAAGTTTCTTGGTTAGCAAGTGCAGCAGGTGTTAATGGAAGATCGCCTGGACCTTCACGATCTGTAAGACTCCAGATACGGAACAAACCTAAATTTTGTCCATTAGTATCACTAAAGTTGTTGCTTTCATTTGTTATTGATTCATCTCCCAAGACGGCCTGACCAGGAAAAACGGGGTCATACCCTGGTCTAAGCACTGCCTGCGTTCTATTTCCGAGCGAGATGCTTTCCCCAAGTAACATTCTTGGCCGTCTACCAGATGGACGGACAGCAGCGCGTACTGTTTGACCCACCTCAAACACATCGCCCGTGACGCCTTTACGGTTGAGTGAATTAGCCGATGACCATGATTCCACTTCCCAGAGCTCATCCTCTCCAGCTTCATTAGTAACGCTAAGAGTTAAAATGGGGTGCGGGTTTCGCCAGGCAATTTCGACAATCCGCCCCTCGATTTCCCTAAGTTCAGTTGAGAATTCTGCTCGAGAATGATGGGTGGATCCGATAGCTGGCAGAATTGAAAGTGCAAATATTAGGTATTTCATTGTTTCCCCCGGCTAGTCGTTCTCAGGAAGCTTATTTGCTTCTGAGGTCTAAGCGCCCCTTAGAAGTATCCATGACATTTGCCAGTATGCTTATTGTTATGAATTAGACTGACTCCAAAGTACTTACATTATCTATATGAAAGAAGGCAATCGCTATTATGACCCTACTTTACTAGGTAAGACTGTACACTTTCTTCTCTTTGTCGCAACTTAAGGTGATGATAAGTTGTACAAATGATGCTCTAAACGTCATATAAGACCGTTTGTGGATGAACAATGCTTAAGTGGTTAGCCATTAAACATTGTTCAAGTTGCTTGACACCTTGGCTATCAAAAGCCACAGTTATGAGCTACTCCATAGGCATGTATGGCACATAATAATTACTGAGGGGAGAAAAATGAAACGCACCCTATTCCTAATCGCACTCACGGTTTGTATGAGTCCGGCATTTGTGTCGGCGCAGAGCGCGATGAACAGCGCTGAGCCTTTTAAGCTTGGCACCTTTGAAATTCATGGTGAGGGAGACAAAACTATAGGTATTGTTCTTCGAGACCAAATCATAGTAGAGCTGAATGCCGCTAATATGGCCGTAGAACAAGGCCCAGATTATCCGGCGATTCCTATGCCTGAAAATATGCGAGAACTCATCGGTCGTTACGAATACGGATTGAGGTATCGTCTCTATGAGATCGTCAACTATGTTGTGAGCAATAATCGACTGAGTGGACGTACGAGAGCTGATTTTGTTCATGATGTTGAAGACATTCGTACCTTAGCACCTCTCATGCCGGGGAAAATGCTAAATGCTGCGGTTAATTTTTACAGTCATGTTGAAGAGTCTGGTACTACTGCTGAAGAGCAGGCAGCTGCTGCAGAGCGCCGACGTGCACAGCGAGGAATCCCATATCTCTTTATTAAGCCGACTGAGGGTGCTGTTATTGGTCAGGGGGATGCAGTTGTGTTGCCTTATGGACGAGATCGTACCGATTGGGAGGTAGAGCTTGCCACGGTAATTGGTCGTACCGCTAAATACGTGTCAGCTGACAATGCCGAAGACTATATTTTTGGTTATATGGTGAGCCTAGATATTTCCGATCGTGGTCGAAGACCACCAAATTCTCGTCCGGGTTCAGATTGGTTAGTTGGTAAAGGTCACGATACTTTTGCTCCTCTTGGGCCATGGATTGTGCCTAAAGAGTTTTACGGTGATCCAATGGAGAATCTTGAGCAAATCCTCGAACTGGATGGCGAAGTTATGCAAAGAGCAGGTCCAGGTGACATGATTCATTCGATTTACGAGTTAATTGAATATGGCACCTCCATTATCACTATGTATCCTGGTGATGTTTTGAATAATGGCACATCAGGAGGTACAGGTAATGGTACGGCTTACCGTGAAAGACGGTTCTTACAGCCTGGAGAGACAATAGAAGCAACTATTGAAGGAATAGGAACATTAGTTCTTCCTGTAGTAGCTGAGGAAATTCCACCTCCACGAACAGGATCATTTCTGCCGCCAGTTGCAAGCTATGACCCCTAAAAAAACCTAGTTTTATAGAAACAGTTAGCTTTCAGGCCCCGTAAGGGGCCTGTTTTTTTTCATAGACTGCTTTCTTGTTTATCTGATTAAGGGATATCCTTCTTTTTTAGACAAACATGTACGCATGATTCCAGAATGACAATGAAGGTAACTCTAAATTTAAATGGTAAGGTAGTTTCAGCTGATGTTGAGCCTCGGACACTTTTAGTCCAACTTATTCGTGATCACCTTGGTTTAACCGGCACACACGTTGGCTGTGATACGAGCCAATGTGGTGCTTGTGTGGTGCATGTTAATGGACAATCTGTAAAAAGTTGCTCGATGCTTGCAGTTCAGGCAGAGGGGATGGTGATTAAGACAATTGAAAGCCTTGCTGCCACTGAGGTGCTCCACCCCATGCAGCAGGCATTTAAGGACCACCATGGGTTACAGTGCGGTTTTTGTACTCCTGGGATAATTATGAGTGCTTTGAATCTGGTTGCCATAAACCCCAGCCCAAGTGAGACTGAAATTCGAGAGTGGTTAGAAGGTAACCTGTGTCGCTGTACTGGATATCACAATATCGTAAAGGCAATTAGCGCTGGTGCTAAGGCTATGAAGGTCTAGTAAGCATGTATAACTTTGCCTATCAACGCCCTTCTTCGCTCTCAGAGGCTATCCAAATGTCTGAAAAGGCCGAAGAAGGCTTGTTTTTGGCAGGTGGTATGACATTGATTCCAACATTAAAGCTCCGTCTTACAAGCCCTTCTGCTTTGATTGATTTATCAGACTTGGCTGATTTAAAGGGTATTCGACAGGAAGAAAACATATTGATCGTGGGGGCGATGACAAGTCATGCTCAAGTTGCAGCAGCACCAGAGATAAGAAATATGCTTCCCGCTCTTTCTGATCTTGCCGAGTCAATTGGTGACCCCCAAGTTAGAAATCGCGGAACGATAGGTGGTTCTATTTCCAACGCAGATCCTGCTGCTGATTATCCGGCTGCAGTCGTAGGTCTTGGAGCAACAGTGCAAACTAATAGCAGGAGCATTGATGCTGATAGTTTTTTTACTGGTCTATTCGAAACAGCATTGAAACTTAATGAATTAGTTATAGAGGTTTGTTTTCCTATTCCCAAGCGGGCTGCTTATATTAAGTTTCCAAATCCTGCATCACGTTATGCTGTTGTCGGGGTAATGGTGGCAGAGTATGAGGATGATATTAGGGTAGCGGTCACTGGGGCTGGACCAAATGTTTTTCGTGTGCCTGAGATGGAGCAGGCATTAGGGGCTAATTTTTCACCTGAAGCCATTGAAAATATCTCTGTATCAGAGGACAGTCTTAATGAGGATGTGCACGCTTCTGCTGAATACCGTGCGCACTTAATTACAGT
>DJLG01000170.1:723-2629 GCA_002434915.1 Proteobacteria bacterium UBA6522 | reverse complement strand
AAACTGTAAGCCTGGTTGCCTGTAAGAAGGAAATAAAATATCATCAGATCTTAAAGCCATACCTTGTGCAATTGCTACAGCTTCTTCACCCAAAGATTTCATGTAAAATGATAGCTTGCCTTGTCTTTGCATAGTTAGCATACGATCGTCAAAAATTCTCAACAGAGTCATATGCCTTAATCCTTCTTTGAGAACTGAGGGCTTAAGATTAGGATTCCAAGAACCTACTGCCTTATGATCATCATCTAAAACTCTTACCAATCCGAATGCTAAATCTCTAATTTCAGAAGGATCTACTGATATATCTGGTTTATCTGAAGAGCCTGCTTCAGGTAAATTAAGATTTGAAAAATCTGGTTTATCTCCAGGTCTAAACGGAGCATCTGGGACAAATAGTGTTTTTCCCTTCTTACTCATGCTACCACCTTCAATTCAATATCAAATGTTTCGCCTTTTGCTGCAGCAACTAAAGATTCTGCCCTGTAAGATGAACGAACCATTGGACCTGAGGCAATCGCTTTGAAACCCATCTCTTTTGCTATCTGGGCAAGGCTATCAAAAGTTTCAGGTGAAGGAAAAGACACCACTGGATGGTACCTAGGGCCTGGGGAAAGATATTGGCCTAAAGTCAACAAGTCAACTTTAGCATCTCTTAACTCCATGAATGCGCTTAACAAATCCTCTTCTGTTTCACCAAGCCCAAGCATTATACTTGTCTTAGTAATTATATCAGGTCTGAAATCTTTAGCCTTTTTCAAAATTAACAAGCTTTGATCAAATGTAGCCCTCGGATCTCTAACTCTTGGTGTAAGTCTTCTAACTGTTTCAACATTATGAGCAAACACAGTAAGCGGTGAATTATCTAATAAAAATTCTAACGCATTAACATTGCCACTCAAATCACTGCACAAGAATTCAATACCAACTTTAGGGCATATTTCATGTACTTTGTCTATACATTTCTTGTAGTGGAGTGCACCTCCATCATCCATATCGTCTCTATTTACTACAGTAATTACTGAATATGTCAAGCCCATATTCTTTATCGCTTCTGCTAGCTTTATTGGCTCATCTTCATCTGGAGGTGGTGGATTGCGGATTGTATCTACTGCACAAAAACGACAGCCTCGTGTACAAGCTTTTCCCGCAACCATGAAAGTCGCGGTACCTCTACCCCAACAATCGTGAATATTTGGACACCTTGCTTCCTCACACACAGTATGTAATTTATTGTCCTTAACAGAAGAAGTAGTTGAATTATAACGCTGCATATCCTCACCAGAAGGTAAGGTAACTTTGAACCATTCTGGCAACCTCTTAGGTTTTTTGTTTGCTAGCACCTATTTTTCAGATGGAATATCCCTAATAATATTATCTATCAATAAATTATTTTTGCACTACTCACTAGGCATGGGCCTCTGTGATGTAAATATTGCGGCTGAGCCTTGTGCTTTGAAGAGCCCTATGAGTGCTGAGAGGCTATATTTTATACAAGAAGCCACACTGCCACGATAAATAATGAAAAACCCATTACTCTGTTTAACATTAGCGACGATTCGGGAGAAGTAAAAAAATTTCTTAAGAATGTACCGAATCCAGCCCATAGAGCAACAAAAGGTAAACAAAGAATAATAGAAAAAATAATTAAAGTCATCTTTGCCAAAATGCCAGTTCCAAAAACAGTTCCAAAGCTACCCAACAAAACTATATCGTGAATCCAAGCTTTACCATTAACAAATTGTAACATGGCTCCAGTCAGAGGCGTTAGTCTCTGACTCTCACTTGGGCCATCATCAAGTGGTTTAGAAGTAGCTATTTTGTAAGAAAGATAAATCATGTAAGATGCCCCAATCATTGTCAAATATGTTAGTAAACCTGTATTTTGTTCTAAGAAATCAATTGTGAG
>DJLG01000170.1:0-382 GCA_002434915.1 Proteobacteria bacterium UBA6522 | reverse complement strand
AATAATCCCATTACAAACCAACCAATCACGAAGCCTGAAATCAAGGGTATTGTAGCCCGAAAACCGTGCTGAGAACCATGAACTGCACAAAGGATATTGTTTGGACCTGGTGTTATGTACATCGGAATTAAGAAAACTAGGGCCGCAATTAGTAAGGGGATATTCACTTATTCAATGCTATTGGTTTATTGTCAGAATCTACTGCAACCATAACTGCTCTAGCTTCTGTAACAGGTATAAATTTGCCTTCTTCAGCAAACTGCCTCTGTGCGAAAACATGAACGTCTATAGTAACTGATGTTCTGCCTAACTTATGAGTGGTTGCATAATAGGAAACTACATCGCCAACAAAAACAGGCTGCTTAAACTCGATTTCATCCAT
>DJLG01000063.1 GCA_002434915.1 Proteobacteria bacterium UBA6522 | reverse complement strand
TTACTTTACTATTTTAACTTTGTCCAAGTTCCAGCCTTAGCTGAGGCGGCTTCAGATGATGGCGGACCTGGCGGAGCAGCAATTACAAAATATGTCGCCCCTAGAGCACTTTGGTGGTTTAGGTGGGGTGCTGTTGTAACTTGGGTATCTGGTGCAGCATACCTTGGCCACTTAGGTATTCTAGGGGATGCCTTTATGTTGTCAGGTGGTGGATTCATTATCGGGGTTGGTGCATGGCTTGGCACAATCATGCTATTTAATGTCTGGGTTTTAATTTGGCCTAATCAGAAAAAAATTCTAGGTATTGTTGAAGCAACAGCAGATGAAATAGCAAAAGCCAAACGAGTTGCATTTCTTGCATCACGCACTAACACATTACTTTCCATACCAATGCTGATGAGCATGGTTGGCTATGGTCATGGTGGCTTCTTTCTATAAAAAACGAATAGTCTGAAACTCTAAGCCCGGAATAGGATAGCCCCTTTCCGGGCTTATTTGGTTTTAACGTTTCAATATGTAGCAGGCAACGGAGATGGCAACTCAGGCAACAAAACTTTCAGATAAATTAGACCCTGATTTGATTTCACAAACGGTAACATTTGCACTAAAAGAAGATATTGGGTCAGGGGACTTAACATCGAACCTGATTGAAACAGACGCAGTAGGCAAAGCCATAGTAAAAGCACGTGAGCTATGCGTTCTTTGTGGTACACCTTGGTTTTCAGAAGTCTTTAGACAGCTTGATAGCACTGGAACCATTAAATGGCACTTTTCAGATGGAGACACTATTCCAGCTAACTCAATAGTTTGCTCCCTAGAAGGATCAGCGCAAAAATTATTAACCGGAGAGCGTACAGCCTTAAACTTTTTACAACTTCTCTCTTCCACTGCAACCATTACGCGATTTTACGCGGATACCTTAAATGATACTGATGTCCAAATATTAGATACTCGAAAAACTATACCCGGACTTCGATCAGCACAAAAATATGCTGTTATTTGTGGTGGCGGGAAAAACCATAGACAAGGTTTATTTGATGCTTTCCTAATCAAAGAAAACCACATTGCTGCCTCGGGAAGCATCAGTGCAGCAGTTAATGCCGGTAGAAATCTAAACTCAGCTGTCATGTTAGAAGTTGAAGTAGAATCATTAGATGAGTTGCAAGAGGCCATAGATGCAAATGTTGATCGTATATTGCTAGATAATTTTTCTTTAGAAGACATTAGACTCGCTGTCTTAGAAAAAAATGAACGTGCAACCTATATTGAGCTTGAAGCCTCAGGCGGCATAGATATAAATCAAATACATGAAATTGCAAAAACTGGCGTGGACTATATCTCTATTGGAGCATTAACAAAAAACGTAAAAGCTATCGATTTTTCTATGCGACTACTATGACCTGATTCTCTTAAAAGGATAATATTCACATACCAATTTAGTCACCAACCCATTCTACTAAGGTGCTAACTCCCATCCCAACCCCTACGCACAATGTTGCTAGACCATAGAATGGTCTTGGCATAGACCTAGCTCTACGTTTCATCTCATGCATAAGTGTTACTAAAATCCTGGCGCCAGAGCAGCCAGTTGGGTGTCCGAGTGCGATCGCACCACCGTTGACATTAGTAATATCATGGCTTAAGCCCAACTTTCGCATACAACCTATTGTCTGTGCTGCAAACGCCTCATTTAACTCGATCAAGCCAACTTGTTCTAATTTAATACCTAGACGTAGAAGCAATTTCTCAGTTGCAGGCACAGGCCCATACCCCATGACTCCAGGATCTACACCTGCCACAGCAGAACCAACCCATTTAACAAGAGGTTTCATACCAAGATTTTTTGATCTTTCGAGGCTCATTACTAACAATGCAGCTGCACCATCATTTATACCGCTAGAATTACCTGCAGTCACCGTCCCATCTTCCTGAAAGGCTGGTCTTAGCTTTGCTAGTTGTCCCAAGCTCGTATCAAGCTCAAAAGCACCATTTGCTACTTTATAGCGAGGATGTTCATCAAGAGCGATAAGCCTAGTTTTTTTCCTTCTATCTATTACTTCAACAGGAATAATTTCATCTTTAAACTTCTCTAAGTTTATTGCATTAATCGCCCGACGCTGACTTTCCAGAGCAAAAGCATCTTGGTCTGAACGACTAATCTTCATTTCTGCAGCAATTGCCTCTGCAGTCTGTCCGAGGCTAATAATGGGGTATAAATCATTCATGCTTGGGTTGTTATATCTCCACCCCACAGTAGTATCGTACATAACTGGTGCAGATGTAGTTGGAACCCGCGTTGGCTTTGGAAGACTCCAAGGAGCGCGACTCATCGATTCAACACCACTACCAATACAAATGGAACCTTCTTCGGCAAGAATAGACTTGGCTGCAAGATTAACCGACTCCAATGCAGAAGAACAAAGCCGGTTTATAGTGACTCCAGGCACCGAACTAGGAAACCCTGCAAGCAAAGCTGACATACGTGCCACATTACGATTGTCCTCACCCGCTTGATTACTACAACCGGCATAAATATCATCAATCAAAGCAGGATCAAGGCCATTACGCTCAACTAAAGCCTTATATGTTATTGCTAAAAGGTCATCTGGTCGCACTCCACTCAGTGTCCCACCATAAGCCCCTATTGGGGTACGCACACCATCAACTATGACTACTTCTTGCATTTTTATCTGCCTTCTACTTCTACTTGCATTAATACAAACCCTTTAATTCTTTTGTAACAGTTTTATCGTTACTTGCATAATCCCTTCTATATCCCTTTATTTTCACACTTTCCACAAATGATAGGTAATATAGCGACCGTTTAATAACCTTACTCTGGCATTTACCAGTAGACCATAGGTGTTCAATGGAAATATCAGGCGAGTACCTCATCAAAATACCCCGACAACAGGTCTGGGAATGCCTACTAGACCCTAATACTTTAAAAGCTTGCATACCTGGTTGTGAGTCTCTTGAAAAACTTGCGGATGACAACTATCAAGCACAAGTTAAATTAACTATAGGCCCAGTTAGAGCAACCTTTCAAACTCAGCTAAGTATTAAAAATGCACAACCCCCAAAAAGCTATCGACTTGAGGGTGTAGGGAAAGGTGGAGCTGTTGGCTTTGGTCAAGGTTATGCTGAAGTATCACTTGATGAAGATGAAAATGGCACTGTCTTACGTTATAAAAGCGCTTTTCAAGTTGGAGGACGCCTTGCTCAGGTTGGCTCAAGACTAGTTTTGGGAGCCACAAGAAAAATTGCGGACGATTTCTTTGAGAAGCTTACACAACACATAGACTCAAGTTCTCACAAACTAGATGAAACACCAAAAGCAAATAATAAGACCTCATCTTTTATTGGAATCATTGTCTTAATAATTCTAGCCATAACATGGTGGCTATTATCCGGATAAATACGGAAATAATAAGCCATTAAAAAATATTGCATAACGACTATGTTGTGCAGAAAAGCTCATACATAGTTTGACATTAATTTTATAGTCAAAAAACTATGCGAGATCTCTACCCCGTTTTGTAGCTGCACTCACGGCTTTCTTCAAAAGGGTGTCAAAATTCTCATTTTTCATTAAGACGCCAAGTGCTGCCTCGGTCGTACCCCCCGGGCTTGTCACAAGTCGACGTAGCTCTGCAGGGGACATATCACTACTGGCCGCTAACGCGCCAGAACCAGCAACAGTTGTTAGCGCAAGCTCCTCTGCTAAATCTAGACTTAACCCCATTTCAACACCCGCTTTGCTAAGAGCCTCTATCATGAGAAAAACATAAGCGGGTCCACTACCTGAGATTGCAGTTACAGCATTCATTAGTTCTTCATTATCTAGCCAGGCGACTCGCCCAACAGCTCCCATTAGTGCCTCGGATGAAGCTCTTTGAGCGGAGTTAACTCCCTTATTCCCCACTAGCACTGTAACACCCTGTCTTATAGCAGCTGGAGTATTTGGCATTGCACGTACTATCGAAGCTTTCTTACCAAAAAAGTCCTCATAAAACTTAAGTGGCTTTCCAGCAGCAATACTGAGAAAAATTCGGTCACCATTAACGAGTTTTTTATAGTCGGGCAATGTCTGAGTTAAAACTTGCGGCTTAACTGCAAAAACAATGATATCAACTTGCAGCCTTTCACTTGGCTTCTCCGTAACTCCAACTCCCAAAGAAGTCGCTACTGATCTTGCAGCTTCATTCGGGTCAATAACTTTAATATCATCTTGAGACCATCCGTTTTTCAACCAACCACGAATGAGCGCTGAACCCATACTTCCACACCCCACTAAGAGTATTTTAGGTTGTCTATTCATAGATTATCCCGTGATTTTTATTCAAAAGACCCAGAATTATCTCTAGCACTTTTCTTAACTTCCATTTCATTACAAGCCTTAAGATCTAGAGCTCCTTCGCTATGAGCAACCACACAAGTGACGGCACTATCTCCTGCCACATTTATAGCCGTTCGTAACATATCCAATAATCTATCTACACCAATTATCAATGCTATACCCTCTACTGGAAGACCAACCTGACCTAGTACCATCGCAAGCATAATGAGTCCAGCACTTGGAACGGCAGCCGTACCGATAGAAGCTAAGGTTGCTGTTAATACCACCATAAGGTAATCAGTAAACATTAAGTTTATGCCATAAACATTCGCAATAAATACAGTTGCAACACCCTGCATAATTGCAGTTCCATCCATATTAATCGTTGCACCTAGAGGAACAGTAAAAGACGAAACAGAGCTTTTTACCCCTAATCGGTTCTTTAATGTATTGAGGGTTATAGGAATTGTAGCCGCTGAAGAGGAAGTGCTGAAAGCAAAGGACATGGGAGCTCTCATATGCTTAAGAAATCTTAATGGTTTTATTCCTATGGTTTTTAGGATCAACCCATAAGTAAAAACTAAGTGCAAAATAAGCACAGATGCAACAAGAATAAAATACCCAACTAACGGCCCAAAAACCTCAATGCCTTCTGTTGCAAAAGTTCTACTTATAAGTGCAAAAACTCCTACAGGAGCCAACAAAATAATCATCATGACCATTTTCAAGATAACTTCATTAAGATCACTAAAAAGCTTCACTATCGGCTTCCCACGCTCTCCAGCAAGATTAGCCGCAAACCCAAACAACAGGGCAAAAACAATTATTTGAAGCATTTGGCCATCAGCCATAGCCTGAATAGGATTTTCAGGAAAAATATTTATCAGTACTTCAGCAAGAGAAGGGGCCTCCCGGGGAATATATTCAGCAAGCCCTCCGGTTAGTTCAAAACCACTACCTGGAGAAAAAAATCGAGCTAGCGTTAAAGCTAGAATAATAGCAATAGCGGTCGTCATGAAATAAAGACCAAAAGTTTTTGCCCCTACACGACCGATAGCTCTTAGATCACCCATGGCGTTAACACCACACACCAAAGAAACTAAAACCAAAGGAACCACCATCAACTTCAACATGGCAACAAAAACTGCACCAACAACGTAGAACACCCCATTGACTAAAAAATCACTAGCCCAAGGTATTGCTGATCCAACCATATTCAAAGCTATACCGACAATCATGCCAGCCAACATTGACAATAAAATACGTTGAGTAAAACTCACAAATTCAGGACCTTATAAGGAATAATATTTCAGTCAAACTAGCGCTTCCGGACGGTTGGCGCAACTTAGAAACAAAAAACCATGAATATATAAATGATAATCAATGCCTCAAATAGAAGCTCACCAAGGATAGATAACTAGATGCTTGATGCAAAACACTCAACCAGTCAGCTTACGCTGCCGATCCTCTGGCTCTACCAATACAACACTTGGTCTAGGTGCAGCATCCCCGCCTTCAGGCCAACTACTGATTGACTCTTCAACAGTCCCACCCTGACCTGGGTGTTGTATTCCTAATAGAATACCTCCCCCATTAGGTGTAATTTCGCAGCCGGTGATTTCACAACCTACTGGACCACTCATAAACTGACGTACTCCCCCTTTACTAACCCCCTCTGTGGGGCATACAAAACATCCATCATTATTACCTCTGGGTTGATCTCCATCTGTAGTAATCCATAAATTACCCTCAGCATCAAAGGTCAAGTTATCGGGCGAACCAAATGAACTGAGCTCACTTGAATTTTCATGCCCAGCAAAATAAGTACTATCAGGATCTAATGCTTTTACACTTGAATCTAATGACGTTAGAAACTGTCCTTTTGCAGGATCTCCTGCCAACAAGAAAATCTCCCAGTTAAATAATAAAGAACCTCCATCATCATGATGCTCTGAAAGCTCAATTATATGTCCCCAAGGATTAGGACCACGTGGATTTGAACCAATAGACCCAGCTTGAGTCCTTCGCCCGGCTGATTCAACTTCCATCTCTCCCTCAACCCTATCAGAATTACGAGTACAAGCCAGATACACTTTGCCGGTTCTCGGGTTGACTGCGATATCTTCAGGTCGGTCCATTGGGGTCGCCCCAACAAGGTCTGCTGCTGCTCTACACCGAAGTACAACATCTGCTTGCGACTCAAAACCATTTCTAGACGTTAACATTTCGGTCTGCTGCCAAACCAACGGCATCCATTCACCACTACCATCTTCTTTAAAGCGAGCTACATATAGGGTCCCAGAATCTAATAGATCTACATTATTCTCAGGCTCTACTGGATCAAACGGTTTGTTAGTAATGAACTTATAGAAATATTCAAAAGCTTCATCATCGCCCATATAAACTACTAACCGCCCATCCTGAGTTAAAGAAGTGGTAGCTCCCTCATGCTTGAATCGACCTAGGGCTGTTCTTTTTTTTATGGGTTTTGATGGATCCAGAGGATCAATCTCTACTATCCAACCAAATTTAAATGCCTCATTAGGGTTGGTTTCAACGTCAAACCGATTATCAGCAAATTCCCAACGAAAACGACTTTCACCGCCCCTGGGGAGAAAACGATTATGTCCTTGCTCAACATCCGCTGAAAATTTTGCCGCACGACGATTACCAAAATACTCGTCTATATTCTCTTCTGCTGTGAGATAAGTACCCCAAGGAGTTCGCCCTGCTGCGCAGTTCCATAGTGTTCCTATTACTTGTTTGCCGTCATTATCCAACGAGCCTTTAAAAAATCTATGGCCACGAGCTGGTCCTGATAATTCCATAGGAGTATTTGCTGTTACTCTTCTATTGAATGGTGAATTCAGCACTAGTTTCCAGGTTTCACCAGTTTGAAAGTGTGCAACACTGACTCCAACAGTACCTTTCATAAAATCAACACAGCTAGGATTTTGATGAATAAAATCACCAGCCATGCCAGCACGTTGTGCCGTTCTATAACCAGGAAATAGAAGTTCGGGATTGGGATATTCGTGATTAATGCAAACAACCACTTCTTCATCATTTAGTTCAAACAAACTCATACCATCACAGTTGTAGCCAAACTGTCCAAGTTGGTGCTGTGCTGCTGCAGGCAGCATCAGATCACCACGGGCTACAGTATCTGGATCAAGAGCGGGTATTCCTGGGAAAAGTGGGTCGCCCCAACTTAATAAAATATCAGCATGATACCCATTGGGCACAACTACCTTATCTGCACTTGATGGAGATACGGTTTCAAAATTAATCTGTAATTGAGAATCATTTTGCTGAGCAAGTAGATACCCAGAAGGTAAAGTAGAAATAAACATCAGTTCAGAACCACGGGAAATCACCTGCCGGCGGCTTAATCGCCGCTGCCATAAAGATAGCGGTGTCGTATCATTCGATGAAGGCATTCAAACCTCAAACAATTTTTTTACAGAAAAAGAAAAATGATATGTTAGCCTATACAGCCTAAATACAGGTTCAATATTTTAAACATTTATTAAATCAAAGTGGATCAGATATATGGCAGATGAACAACTTGACGCAGAAATTCAGATGGAAGCTGAGAATCTCTATCGGGAAGAAACCTATACAGATCGGCGAGTCGGGAGCTTACAAATATTAACACCGGTTAATTCTGATGGTACTGATGACAGCACTCGTCAGCAGCTTTATGTAGGCCAAACACAAATTTTGACGCCTGCAGGCGCACTACCGCTGAGTTTTGAGTTGGAAGCAACTACGATGAAAGAAGCAATCGAAAAATTTGGAGAAGGCGCAAAGGTGGCTTTGTCAGAAGCTATGCAACGTCTCGAAGAGATGCGTCGGGAAGCTTCATCCTCAATCATTGTGCCGGGCAGTGAAGGCTCTCCTGGAGGAACTGCTGGCCAGGGCATGCAATTCCCGTAAAAATAATGAAATCGGTTTTTTTAAAGGATCCATTACTGCATTTTCTTGGGCTGGGTTTTGGCCTGTTAATCTTATTTCAGTTTACTGGCAATCAAGAATCAGAAGAACGAAATGTACTGGTAGATAGAGAAACTCTTTTAACCTTCCTTCAATATCAGTCTGTCGCTTTTGACAGGGAACAGTTTGAGCTATTTTTAGATGATATGTCTCAACGAGAAATAGAAGACCTTATTCAGGAAGCAGCAAGAGAAGAGATCCTTTATAGAGAAGCCTTAGCATTAGGTCTGGATAGTGATGACTACATTATCCGTAGCCGACTTGTACAAAAACTTCGTTACCTTTCAGAAGGTTTTTCTAATGAAAATCTCTCGATTAGCGAGGAAGACATTCTCGCTTACTTTGAGAGCAACCGAAGAAACTATGATATCGATCCTTTCATAACTTTTACTCATGTTTTCTATAACTCTCAAAGACGTGGAGAAGAAGCGGCTCATAGGCTAGCAGAAGAAAAACTAGTGGAATTAAATAATGAAGGCGTTACTTTCGAAGAAGCAGCAAATCACGGCGACCGCTTCCCCTATTTTGTTAACTATGTTGAACGTCCACCACAACTGATAGCAAGCCATCTTGGAGGTGATGTTGCCGAAGATTTATTCCAAATCACACCCAATTCTTCATTATGGCATGGGCCTTTTGAGTCAAGCTTTGGTTTTCACCTTGTGATGATAACCAATCAAGCGCCACAACGAGAACCAGCTTTTCAAGAGGTACGAGATCGCGTAGAAAGTGATGCGCAAGCAGCTCAAGCAAGAGAAAATACAGCTTTAGCAATTCAAGAAATCATGGATCGATATGAAATTGTTATTGATCCGGTTTTAATGCTTGCAAACTAGCAATCTAAGCTATGAAAATTACCCAAATTCTACTTACAGTCTACTTTATTACTGCCTCATCAATAACCCTTAGCCATGATCTACGTCCAATTTTTATCGATGGTGTGCAAAGCACACCACAATCACTCATATTACGCTGGAAAATCCCATCAACAGTTCCTCGTAATCAAATCCCTATGGTCTCAGTATCAGATGGGTGCCAGTCTGAAATAGATCCTCAAATTGCATTAAGAGGAGACAGCTATCAAGCCGAACAAACATATCAATGCGTAACTGATATATCTGGAAAAACACTCTCGCTTGAATTTCCAGGCTCAAACCCTTCATTGACAACAGTCATTAGAATACAACCCTACGATGGACAGCTAATTTCCGGTCTTCTTCCACCAGGAGAACTGAATTGGGAAATACCTGAAGAACCAGAACGTTGGGAAGTTGCTATAAACTATACAAGGCTTGGTTTGGACCATATCTGGGTCGGATGGGATCACTTAATGTTTGTGGCACTGTTGGTCTTAATTGCCCGCACTGGCAAAAGAACACTAATAACAGTGACAGGCTTCACGTTTGCTCATTCTCTCACGCTAGCCCTATCTACATTAAATATCATCACGATACCAATACCTGCCGTAGAAGCTATCATTGCATTAAGTATTGTCTTTCTAGCGACAGAGATCGCACGAGGAAACAACACAACTCTCACCTACCGCCATCCAGTTTTAGTTTCTAGTTCGTTTGGACTCCTACATGGATTTGGTTTTGCTAGTGTATTGCGGGAGGTGGGACTACCGACTACCGAATTACCAACAGCATTATTATTTTTCAACATAGGCGTTGAAATTGGACAAGTTATTTTTGTTTTAGTTATTTTTGGCGCTACCATGCTGATGCATTCAGTACGCATGAAAATGGGCGATCAAATAAAAATTGGTTTTTCTAGAGCTCGTGTCGGATTTATAACAGCGTATTTTTTAGGCTCTATCTCAACCTTCTGGACTTTAGAGCGCGTACTAACCTTTTGGGCTTAGAACAAATACTGATAAGCATAAATACTGTAATTCTATAATTAAAAAAAGAAGCTTGTTTGAATCTATTTCAAACCTAATTATGAGATTGACTGCTCACCCACCTTCTTCACAGCAAAAAGAATCCCGAGGATTATCATCGCAGAACCTATCACATGATAGAAAACCATTTTTTCATTAAGAAAAACTATTGCGAAACAAGCCCCAAAAACTGGTATTAAATTTAAAAATATAGCTGCACGATTTACACCAACAGACCTTATAGATATGTTCCATAAAGAAACAGCGATAACTGTAGAACCTAGACCAAGATAAAGCACTGATAAGACAGTTGTTGAATTTAACTGTATAGATCGTGAAAAAGTCTCCTCTATTAAATAAAGAGGTAATCCAAAGATGGCCCCAGCGCAGGCAGTAAGGAAAAGAAGAACACCATAACTAGGTAGGCACTTTGCCCTATGTACTTCAACAGCATAAAGTGACCAACAAGCCACTGCACCAAGCATTACGAAATCCCCGAAATTCGCATCCATTTGTAAGAGTCGGTTTATATTGGCTTGAAACCCAATAACAACAATTCCAAGAAAGGCAGACATAATCCCTATTAATTGGAGTTTTGTAAGCCGCTCACGTAAAACAATGAAAGCTGCTAAGGCTGTTACCGCAGGTTGCGTACCATTAATAACAGCGGCATTGATTGCCGATGTATAGTTTACCGATACAAGAGACAAGGTGGTGCCAATTGACATGGTTATGCACACCCAATAAACAGAATAACGAGCTTCTTTCTTCAATGGGAGCTCCTTAGAAAGATCCCTTACTACAAAAGGAAATAAAATGAGTGCGGTTACAACCCATCGCCAAAATGTTAATGCCATCGGGGGCGCTATTTCATGCACACCACGAGCAACAACCAGCGCACCACCCCAAAGAGCCATATTAAAAACCAAAAAAATATAGGCCATGAAATGAGGGATCATGTCGCACAGTGTATATTTTCAAGATAACTAATGCTGAAACTTAATAATTGCTGGCTAAAAACACTACAAAATGAATAAAAAATCTGATTTTTGGGAGCTCTCAGTAGCTACCTATTCTCGCCCTGGTGTTGCTGATGCATGCTTATCTCTTCAGGACCGACACTCCTTAGATGTCAATCTAGTGCTTTTTTGTTGTTGGTATGGGTCTACGCGAGGACTCCTAAATAAGGATATTTTTGAAAGAGTTATAGTCTTCTCAGAATCATGGGCAACTCACGTAGTCCGCCCACTTCGTAATATTAGAACGTGGATGAAGCACCCTGATTCTGTGGAGGTATGGCAACTAAAAAAATCACATCTCAACTTAAGGAATGCAATAAAAAAATCCGAATTATCTGCAGAACGTATACAGCAAGATACTCTAGAAAAACTCGTATCAATAAAACCTATTAATCTGGAACCACAGGAACAAAAAATCAATTCCATTAAAAACTTAAGGCTTTACTTAGAGCATTACAATATAAAACTGGATGATCCATCATTAGAAAAGCTAGCACATGTTGTTACTTCTTTTGTGAGCGGCATCGATAATAAAAGCACATTTAAAATAATCAAAACTATTTTCAATAAAATCTAATACGTAAAATCTATAACCATAAAATAATCTACTTTTAGAAATTATTAAGGAATATTTTGAATAACTCTCAGCCCTATAAAAATACACTAGATGTCGTAGTAGTTGGTGCAGGTGTAATTGGGCTAAGTATTGCTAGAAAACTGGCTTTAGCTGGACGTGAGGTTATTGTTCTAGAGAGGAATTCAAATATTGGCAAAGAAATATCTTCGCGTAACTCTGAAGTAATACATGCTGGGATCTACTATCCTCAAAACACACTTAAAGCAAAGCTTTGCACGCGAGGCAAGGCGATGCTTTACGCATATTGCGATGAAAAATCTATTTCATATAATCGTTGTGGTAAGTTGATCGTAGCATCAACTGAAAATCAGAAAAAAACTCTAGATAAACTTCAAAACTGCGCTTTAGCAAACGGAGTCGAAGACACTCAAATACTTGACGAAATAGAAGCAAGAAAGCTAGAACCTGCTATTAAATGTTCCGCAGGCCTTTTCTCCCCTTCTACAGGAATTATTGATAGTCATCAATTCATGCTTTCATTGCACGCCGATTTGGAAAATGCGGGGGGAAAGGTTGTTCTATTAACCGAACTTGTTGGAGCTTGCACAAAAAACAACCAACTTCTTCTCCAAATAAAATCAGATGGAGAACTAATATCGATTGCCTCTCAATGTATGATTAATTGCGCTGGACTTGATGGGTCTAATGTTGCAAAAAATATTAATAAACTTGATAAAAAGCATATACCAGAAACACGCTATGCCCGAGGCAACTATTTCTCATATCAGGAAAAACATCCATTCCAACATCTTATCTATCCTGTACCAGAACCTGGCGGGTTAGGAATTCATCTCACATTAGACTTAGATGGTAAAGCACGTTTTGGGCCAGATGTTGAGTGGGTTGAGAAGCCTATATACTCAGTAGATGCACATCGAAGAGATCAATTTTTTCAAGCTATATCGAATTACTGGCCAAATATAAAAAGAGAGTCGTTAAAACCTGACTATGCAGGCATAAGACCTAAAATTGTAGGACCTAATGACTCTCCTGGAGACTTTATGATCCAAGGGCCTCAAACACATGGCATAAGCGGCCTAATAAACTTATTTGGAATCGAGTCTCCAGGTCTGACCGCATCTTTAGCTATTTCAGAGTATGTAATGGAAATTTTTTCTAAGGAAATCATGTAAATATTTTTTTAGCCTTTGACTGGAATTTAAACGATTGGATACTAAACAACGTACTTGTGATTTTATGCAGCTAGCACCTGGAGTCCAGAGATTACTAGCCCCTAACCCAGGGATGATGACTGGACCAGGTACTAATACGTACCTATTAGGCGAAAAAGAAATAGCAGTAATAGACCCTGGACCAGCTATAGACTCACATATAGCTATGATTCAAAAAGTAGCCTCTGCACCAATTAGATGGATTATCGTTACACATACTCACCTGGATCATTCACCAGCAGCCTACCCACTAGCTGAAGCAACTGGTGCAGAATTACTAGGTAAAAGTCCACCAAACTGTTCAAATCAAGATCAAACGTTCTCACCGAATCGCCATTTAAATAACGGAGATAAAATTGAAACGGAAGAATTTACTCTTACAGCAATTCATACGCCGGGACATGCCTCAAATCACCTTTGTTATTTGCATGAGAAACTTCAATGGATATTCACAGGAGACCATGTAATGAATGGATCCACAGTGGTCATTAACCCACCTGATGGAAACATGCAGGACTACTTGAACTCTCTTAAAAAACTAAAGACCTTCCAACCTAAAAAACTGGCTCCTGGTCATGGTGATCTACTAAAAGCTCCTCAAACGACCCTAGATTGGATCATTACACATAGATTAAAACGCGAAAAAAAAGTTATGGATGCTATTCGCACCATGTCAGGTAGCTCTCTCAGCATATTAGTTAAGAAGGTTTATGATGATGTTGATGCGCAGTTGCACCCAATAGCAGAACGCTCTCTTCAAGCGCATCTTATTAAACTTGATATAGAGGGTCTTGTTCAAACAAGAAATGGGCTTTGGCATCTAAAATAGAGATAACGATGAAAAAAATTACATACATACCTATAACAGTATTTTTGACATTATTGTGTATGAGCACAAAAAATTCAGCCCAAATAACTGAATCACCTATAGCTGAATCTGAAAGTATTCACGCCGATGTCATAACAATCGATAGTCATGCTGATATCCCTTTGAATTTTGCTACTGAGACCGTTGACCCATTAAATGCTGCTCGCCAGGTTAATTTAGAAAAGATGCGGGAGGGAGGGCTAGATTTTGCTTTCTTTATTGTCTATGTAGGACAAACCGAACGCACTCCAGAAAATTACTTACAAGCGCAAATAGATGCTATGACGAAGTTTAATGCTATTCATCGCATGACTAATGAAATGTACCCAGAATTAATTGAACTTGCTTACTCAGCAAATGATGTTGAACGAATCCATACTTCCGGAAAACTTGTTGCAGCAATTGGCATCGAAAATGGCTATGTGATTGGCACTGATTTGTCATTACTAGAAAAATATTATGAGCTTGGAGCACGCTATATGACTTTAGCTCATAGCGGTCATAATGATATTTCAGATTCTTCTCAACCACGGCCTCAATTTGGAGATAGTGAATTAGAACATGATGGAATAAGTCAGTTTGGAGAGAAAGTCATAGATGAAATGAATCGAATTGGAATGATGATTGATATCTCCCATATCTCTAAACAAGCAGCTCTTGATGCTATACGGTTATCAAAAGCACCTGTGATTGCATCACACTCTAATGCACGCGCACTTACTGACCATTACCGAAACATGGATGATGAGACACTTCTTGCACTAAAAAAGAACGGTGGCGTCATGCAGGCAACAGCCCTGGCCTCCTTCGTAAAAACATCAAGTAATGAGGAAATAGAAGCATCCCGACAAATTATTTCTGATTATGGAATAGAAAGGATTAGCCAATGGTGGGATCTTACTAGCGAACAACGTATTGAAATAAAAAATAAATTGTCGAGTATTGACTATGCAGATATCAATGATTTCATTGACCATGTCGACTACGCTGTGAATTTAATAGGAATTGACCATGTTGGATTAAGCTCTGACTTTGATGGTGGTGGTGGCGTCCTAGGGTGGTTTGATGCCGCAGAAACTTTCAATGTAACGTTAGAACTTGTGAATCGTGGCTATAGCAGGGAAGATATTCGCAAATTATGGGGTGGAAATCTGATCAGAGTATGGAAGGAAGTAGAACGGTTTTCTATAGAGACTCGCTAACCTATAAATCAGCAAACTTTCCATCAGTGGTACCTAAGTTCTCTAGTAATTTTGGCACTTCCCAGTAAAGCGAACCAAAACGATCACGTAATTCACATATTGCCTCATATACACGTTGCACACCTATTTCATCTGCATAGTGCATTGGTCCACCACGATACCGTGGAAAGCCATACCCATTAGTCCATACCACATCAATATCCGTAGAACGCGGCGAGATACCTTCTTCTAGTATTCTTGAACCCTCTAAGATCAAAGCATATATACAACGTTCTATGATCTCCTGT
>DJLG01000083.1 GCA_002434915.1 Proteobacteria bacterium UBA6522 | reverse complement strand
TTCTTAAGGGCTTTATTAGCTTACTTATCTGTTTTATAACGAGCCTGGGTTATCTGTGCAATTATTGCAATTGCAATTTCCGCTGGTGATCTACCTCCCAAAAATAGCCCGACTGGGCCATGAACCCTAGATAATTGAGTTTCACCAAAACCTTCGCTGGCAAGACGCTCTAAGCGTTTCTTATGATTCTTTTTACTACCCAAAGCCCCAATATAAAACGCATCAGAATTAAGGGCTTCTATAATTGCTGGCTCATCAATTTTCGCATCGTGGCTAAGCGTTACTAAAGCACTACGAGAGTCAAGAGAAAACTTTTTTATCACCTCATGAGGCCAATCATTAATTATCTTTACATCTGGGAATCGCCTCTCAGAAGCAAATGCTGACCGTGGATCAAATAGAAGCACTTCATAGCCAGCAAGATGAGCCATAGGAGCTAATGTCTGAGCAATATGCACAGCCCCCACAATAAAAAGTCTGGGTTTCGGGCAAAGTGTTTGCACTAAATAACGTCTGCCTTCTATTTCAGCAGTCTGGGCGCCATCATGCATCAACGCTTCTTTACATAGACTTGATACGCTCTCAGGTAGTGTTTCATGAAGATTGATCCGGTGATCATCTTCGAATGTATAGGCACCTTCATGGTCAAATAAAAACTGTTCTCCTCCAAGCTCACGCAAAAGCACAATACTACGAGAGCAAGACCCAGCTTCAACCAAGGCAGAAAGTATATTTTTCTTCACCTGACTTTTTCCAACAACACCTCTATCTCTCCGCCACAGGCTAAACCGACCTCCCATGCCTCATCATTAGTGACACCAAACTTCAATAACTGTTGTTGGCCTGTTTCAATAACTTCTTTAGCAGCACTTATCACTGCTCCCTCAACACAACCACCAGATACAGAACCTTCAAACTCACCATTTTTTGCAATAACAAGATAACTACCTATGGGACGAGGTGAGGAACCCCAAGTTCCTATTACCGTAGCCAAGGCTATTTCTTTACCATTCTCGTGCCATGCCAGTGCAATACGTAGCACATCATTTGGACTACGCAGGTAACGATCTTCTATTAAAAAACTCTCTTTCACTTCCTATTGCTACCTGAACCTTTTTTCTCACGAGTATTAGTCGCTTCCAAAGCATCACGAGCCACAGACTTTGTCCACCGAACAAAATGCCAAAGTTGGTCAATCAGACGGGGAGAGTTGGAGTGCTCGAAAGTTTGATCGCGAATCATTTCAAGTGCATTTTCATATCGCTCAACTTTTGCCTCTAAAAGTTGGATTGCATCAGCAACTTGATTAAGTGAATCGCTATCATTAGATAGAGAAGACTTACTCTCGCGTAAGCGGGCAACTAGATCGCTACTCATAACATGTGTCTTATAGGTATTAGGAAGACTATTGATACTCTAAATTATATCAAGACCGGACAGAAACTATGCCTTATGACAAAATAATGTTGCAATGAAACATAACATTTAAACTCATCATGGCTTGACATGTGGGATTCACTGTTCGAAAGTCGTATCACATAAAAACTAATGATTTAGGAGTGGGGAATGCTGCAATCACAATGTTTTGAACGCTTATTTCTAAGCAGCTTGGTAATCATACTGGTATCTACAGGCAGTTATGTACTGGCTCAGGACCCAACTGAGGGAGAAGAAGCTCTAAACATGCAGCTCATTGGTTATAACGACCTGCAAGGGCGTAGCGCCTATCAACCGATAATTCAACAGCAGGGTGATCGCTGGATCGCTTATATTGGTCATCATGTTGGTAATCATGAAAACCCAATAACAGGTAGGCAAGAGGGCAATGGCACATCTATCGTTGATGTTACCGACCCAGGTAATCCCGAATATCTTGCTCATATCCCAGGAACAAACATTGAAGGCGAAGCAAGTGAAGCGCAAATGGTACGGACATGCTTGGGTAGCGATCTTCCTGATGGAATTGACACTGAAACATACTTATTGCGTGCTGTTGGATCTAATGGTCACCAAGTCTGGAATGTCACTGCTCCAGAGGCGCCAACTCTTGTTTCATCAATGGAAGAAACTGGTCTTATAGATACACATAAAAATTGGTGGGAATGTAATACCGGAATTGCCTATCTAGTCTCAGGGGTGGAAACCTGGGCCACACGCCGTATGACTCAGGTTTATGATTTATCAAATCCAGCTGAGCCACAGTTTATTAGAAATTTTGGTCTCCCCGGACAACAACCAGGAGCACCAGAATTTGATGAAATGGCTAAATATGATCTTCATGGTCCAATAGTGGTTGATGATCGAATTTATTTTGGTTATGGCACATTTCTTGATGGGGTTATCCAGATAGTAGACAGAGAGAGACTCCTTCGTGGCAACCCGGCTATCGATAATCCTTTTGAGCCGACAGATGAAAACCTAGAGTATCCAGTAATTACTACTATGTTCACTGGTCCTCGTCTGGGCGCACACACTGCATTCCCTGTTTTAGGTATGGATATTCCTGAATTTGCTGATAACTCTGAAGGTCGAACTCGAGACATGCTTTTAGTCGTTGGTGAGTCACTACGCAATGAATGCCTAGAAAATCGGCAAATGATGTACATGGTTGATATCACCGATGAAACAAAACCATGGCCAGTTGGGAATTTCCAGGTTCCAGAAGAAAGTGGGAATTTCTGTGAGCGTGGCGGTCGATTTGGTACCCATTCATCAAATGAAAATATGACGCCAATTTATTATGGAAAAATTGTCTTTCTTGCCTATTTCAATGGCGGTATACGTGCAGTAGATATAAGGGATCCATGGTCACCACAAGAAATTGGGTACTACATTCCTGCAATCAACGAACGAACCACTCAGCGCTGTATTAATGTAGATGGTGCTGAACGTTGTAAAAGAGCTATTCAAACAAACAATCTAGAGGTCGATGATAGAGGTTATGTTTATGCAGTAGACAGAGCTAATACGGGGCTTCATATTGTTGAGTTAACAGGTTCAGCTCGTGATATTGCGGAATTCTAGTGAGACTGAGATCAACAAAAAATATCAGCTTTAAGATTATGATTCTCTTTGGCGGTATCCTGGCACCCTTCCCCTCCATAGCGCATTGGGAGGGTTTTGAGGCTGCTGATCCCTCTACCCCATCTGCAATACTTAGATATGACAGCTTGATGGGTCACTACAAGAACTTAGAAGATATAACGGTTTCTTGGCCTATTATTTCAAGTCATGATACTGACCAAGTCCAGCCGGACCATTCTAATATGGATCATGAGAGCACTCACGAAGGGCATACGACTGAGATTGAACAATGAAGATGCGCGAAATCCGCGCATTTTTTAATCTGAGCATAATCGGTTTTTTACTCATCGCCGGTTGTGTCTCAGTGTATCCACCCATGTCTGTTGAAAGTAATCCGACTGGTCTTCGATTTGAAGAGCCACCTGAACTAAGTCCAGAACAAGAAGCCCTGATTATTCGTCGAACACAAAGGGAACAAGAAATACTTAGCTCAGAACTAAATGCTGAGTCAGCTGCAGAACTGGCACTACTTCATAATCCTCTTATAGAGCGTGCTCTTGAGACCCTCGGCATGCCTGGATTTGATCGTCTACAACTTGTGCACATCACTAACCCAAATTTCAACAGAGGTCGGCCACCAAGCACCATGGAAACACGAATTGAGCGCATGAGCTCTGTGAACGCAATGACATGGGTAATCATGCCGGCTCTAGATCCTATTGGAACATTAGAGGAACGTTCTGGTCGCATTCGGGCAGCAGATGAGATAGTTGCACTACTTTTTCTTGCAAAAAGATCCTGGGTAAATGCTGTAGCAGCTAAACAAGCCGTGCAGTATTACAAAGATGTAGTGACTGCCTTGGAAGCTGGTCGTGAAATCATGGAGAGCATGCGTCAAGTTGGTAATGCAACCGAGTTAGAACTACTTCGTGCACAAACACTTTATGCTGATGCTGTTACAGCTCTAACAAATCTCGAAATCACTGCTGCTGTCGAACATGAACGCTTTATTCAAGTGCTTGGTCTTTGGGGCGATGATGCTGATTCTGTAAAGCTACCCGATAGACTTCCAGAAATTCCACGTTCCGTCATAGGTCCAGAAGGGTTAGAGTCTCGAGCTGTTTCTCAACGTTTTGATGTTCATGCAGGAAGGTTAGAAGGTTTATCAGGAGAAGCAGGCGTAAATGCACGCGCTGATGTGCGTACCGCCTGGTTGGCTTATCGCGGAGCATATGATCTAGCAACACATTCAATTAATGAAATAGTACCGCTGGCTAATCGTAGATCAGAAGAACAACTTAAACTATATAACGGCATGCTTGTCGGGGTGTTTGATTTGGTAACAGATGCTACTGAAAGAATTGATGCCGTAAATTCGGCACTAGAAGCAAAGAAAGTTTTTTGGCTTGCCGAAGTAGAATTACAAAGAGCCATGGCTGGTGTTGGGGTATCGGCCGTTTCAATACAAGAAGGACAACAGAATGGTTTTCGGCCAGGGGCGACCTATCATGTGCACTAAATTGATCAAATCTAGGCGGCACTTTAAATGATATCTCGTCGGAGTTTTCTCTCCGGTGCTACTGCGCTTGTAAGTGCTAGTGCAATACCCCGTGGGGCTCTTGGTCAGATACCAGAACCCACATCCTCAACGTCCCCAGTAACAGCACCACCCTCCTCTCCTCCAAATGGTAGCCCGTTCAAACCTGTAGTAACACTAAATGGCTGGTCATTACCGTGGCGCTTGAACGATGGGATCAAAGAATTTCATCTTGTAGCAGAACCAGTTGAGCGCGAAATTGCTTCAGGCATGGCAGCACATTTTTGGGGATATAACGGACAATCACCAGGGCCAACAATTGAATGTGTAGAAGGCGACCGTGTACGTATCTTTGTTACCAACAAACTACCTGAGTACACAACAATTCACTGGCATGGAGTTCGTGTACCGAATGGCATGGATGGGGTAGCAGGTCTTACGCAGCCTGCCATCCGTCCTGGAGAAACATGGATATATGAATTCGATATGAATCATGCCGGGACCTTTATGTACCATCCTCATGCGGACGAGATGGTCCAAATGGCTATGGGCATGATGGGGCTAATCATAGTCCATCCCAAAGACCCCAACACTCTATCTGTTGATAGAGACTTTGCCTTCCTAATGAGTGCATACAACATAGAGCCGGGTAGCTATACACCGCGTGTAAATACTCATACAGATTTTAATTTATGGACATGGAATAGCCGTGTATTTCCTGGCATTTCTTCGCTAAACGTACGACAAGGAGATCGGGTACGAATACGCATTGGCAATTTAACAATGACGAATCACCCTATACATCTACATGGTCACTCTTTTGAAGTCACAGGCACTGACGGGGGATGGGTTCCGGAAACTGCACGATGGCCAGAAGCTACAATTGATATCGGTGTGGGACAAGTACGTGTAATTGAACTAATTGCTGATTCAGAGGGAGACTGGGCCTTTCACTGTCATAAAACACATCACACAATGAACGCAATGAGCCATGATGTTTTAACCTCTATTGGCGTTAACTTTGAAGAGGCTGCGGAAAAACTCAAGGGTCTTATACCAGAGTATATGGTTATGGGAGACAAGGGCATGGCTGAAATGGCTTCCATGAACATGGAGCTCCCTGAAAATACCCTTCCCATGATGTCAGGTGAAGGGCCTTATGGGCCAATAGGAATGGGCGGCATGTTTACAGTTTTTAAAGTTCG
>DJLG01000057.1 GCA_002434915.1 Proteobacteria bacterium UBA6522 | reverse complement strand
TTTGGCGCCCTATTGGGCGCCAAGTCTTTTTTGAGCGAACAAATAGTTAGCTAACCTTTAGTTTGACTAAAGCTTCACAACCTGCAAATTCTATTCCCTGGTTATCAAATACCAAGCCATCTACATAATGTCTGACAGCACCCAGAACATGGTTTGGAGCAGTTTGTGATTCAAGCTTACTAATAATAAGCCCTCCACCTTTATTGATATCGAAGATGACTCTAACGTCATAGATTCCCGCAGGTGCAGATTGTTCTAATTCACGTTTTAATTGGGGTAGTCTTTCAGACCTATTAAGGGCAGTTGATGGACAGGAATTTGAATAGATTGGTAATTGGTGTGTTTCTTGTTCAGTGCTGTTAATTCCATTAAGAGCTAACTCCATTTGGGCTGAGCTATTAACTTGTGTTTGAATTTCGTATAGATCAGTCCTTAGCGCTTCAAGTGGGATTGAAACTGCTGATAGATTATTTTCTAGGGATATGAGTCTTGATTCAAAAATTTTAGCTTGGCTTTCTACTGTATGAATATTATCTAAGAAGTTATTTTGTTGAGATCTTATAAGTGTTAATTCGGTATTAGTGTGCGTCTTAGTTGAGTCCACGGTTTCTTTGACCTCGTTTAATCGTTTTGCATAGGAGTTAATTAAATTATTTGAACCTCTTATTAGGCTTCCCATGCTTTCATTGCTGGTTATTAATTCCTCGGAGAGAGTTCTAATACGAGCTACTGTTCTTCGTTCCAGCGAAGATAAATTTTCTGCTATCTCAATTCGAGTGAAATAGTTTGAGGCCACACTAGTAATAATCGCTACTATTAATGCTACGAGAGATGCTTTGAACATATTGCTTACTCCATTTTCAATATAAGAAGCTATTGCTAACTAGTTATGGTTAGAAAAGATCGTGGTAGGTGCCTGGATATTCAGCTTGTACTCTATTTAGAAGTTCGAATGCCTCAGGGTTTCCTGGGCTTATAGAAAGGGATTTACCTACTACTTTTTTAGCCTGCAAGTATTCCCCGATATCAGCAAATGCAGCGGCTCTGGTATTAAGGAGAGGAACATGTGTGGTTCTTGCAAATTCCTCGGTCCATTTTATCGCTTCCTCTGGTTCGCCAAGTTTTCTATAAAGGTGGCTGACCCTTGCTGCCACTGATACTTTGAAATCTGTGACTTCATAAGCTTTTCTTGCTAGTACAAGGGCTCTGTGAAGGTCATTACGTTTTTCTGCTAGCTTTGACGCTTGCAATATCTCAGGAACCTCAATAAGGGCTTCTTCCCATAGTTGCAGTTCTTTTTTAGCCTGAAAATTTAATTTATCTTGAATAGATTGAGATGCCTTCTTGTAGCCATAGAACCAAATCCCATCTCGCAAGTAGTATTCTTTGCCTTCAAAAGCTATTTTCATAAAATTACCTTTTCGTTTGATTGGGGTATCGACAAGTTGAAAGGTTTTTGAGTTATGCCTTTCCGGAAATAAGGGTATTTGTCGCATGCCGTTCATACTAGAGAGATAAAATGACTGGGTTTGTATGCAATCAGGCAGGCTAAAGATGAAAAATGACGAAAAATGAGTGTTTCAAAGTTGGGTGTTGATTTGCTCGCATCAAGGATAATTATGGCAAACTGGACCTGCTTCTTATCTATTCAATAAGTTAGATGTATTAAGGGAAACCACAATGAAAATGCCGCATATGAGTTTAAAGCTATTTTTGGCTGGTTTTATGGTCACGCTTTATGGTGCAGGTTTCGCCGTGAACGCTGATGAGTCTCGTAATATTGAGCTTATTGGTTACCATGATATGCAAGGACGTCAGGCGTTGCAGGTCAATACTAAGTCAGATTCTATAAATGGTAACTGGGTCTATGTTGGACATGTGCCGAATACGCGGACCCGAGATGCAACATTGAACCCCATTACCGGTGTAAATGAATGGAATGGGACGTCTATTCTGGATATTACAGATCCTACTAAGCCCGAGCTGGTTTGGCATATACCAAATGAAGATAACGCAAATTCTCGTTTTGTTGGGGTAGTCTACGATTATGAGTTTGATTCAGAGCCGGTTGGACGTGATTACCTAATTCGTAACTCAGAAGTGGGTGATGATTTAAGGTTTCAGATTTTTGATATTACTGAAAGAGGATCCAATCCATCAGCAATGACATTGGTATCAGAAATATCTGCTACTCCCGAGAATTCATGTGGCCGAGGTTGTGGAGGTACACTCATTAATCGGGCTCATAAGGGGCATTGGTCACCGGATACCGGCCTTTTTTATAGTGCCTCTGGGGAACCGGGGTTTAGGACAACTATTATTCATATCTGGGATTTAAAAGATCCCAGAAATCCTCAATTCCTGAGTAGGGCCTGGTTGCCAGGGCAAAAGGATGGAGAAGAAGGATTTGAGGAGCAGTACGTCCACCATCCAATTGTTGATGAAGAAAATGACCGAATGTATGCGGGTTTCCGGATAGGTAGTGGACATGTCGCCTCTTGGGATATATCAGATCCATCCGACCCTGAATTAGTATGGTCCTATGACACATCTCCACCTGGGAGGGGACCTCACACTGTATCGCCTATTGTGTATGACAGGGTTCCAAACGTCACCGCAGCTGATGGTGAACTACCAAGAACATATGCCCTCGTTACAGATGAATATGATGGCTTAGAATGTCCACATGGCATGAAGAGTCGTGTCTATATGTTTGATATAACACATGAAACAAATCCAATGCCTGTGTCAACTTGGCAAGTTCCAATTGGAGATTTTTGTGATATAGGTGGTAATTTTGGCCCTCATCAACATGCCGAGACGGTAAACGGACAAATCAATCGGTTTGAAGATAAGTTGGCCTGGATTGCCTATCTCAATGCTGGTATTAGAATTCTAGATCTTTCTGACCCACAAAATTTACGTGAAGTTGGGTATTACATCCCTAAAACTAATGCTAGTCCTCGACCTTCTATGACGCGTCCTACTCCAATCCAGCTTACGGATGTAGATCTAGACCATCGGGGGCTTGCGTATGCTACAGACCGTTCTGGGGAATCTTGTGTTGGGCAAGATGATTTATGTAAGGGGACAGGACTATTTGTATTGAGGTATTCAGGAGGGCGACAATATATTCATGGGAGAACCAATAATAGACATTAATTTATTATTATAAATATATGAATTATATACGTTATATATAATTTTTTTGTTTAGATCATTGTCGGTGTTATTACCAATCATCTGATACGCAGGAAGCGTTGATTTTTAGTTTTAGTAAACCAGGGATAGGAAAATAGACCTATGGATAGGCGGCTATATAAAAGCGCATTTGTAGCGTTAGTAATTGGGATGCTGATAACCGAGGGCACACATGCCCAACAAACCACCCCTTTTAGAACTCGGAATCTTAGTCCGCTAGTTTCAGTCTTTGGGCTGCCGGCATGGGAGTCGGGACTTGTCGCAGGAGAAAAAGAATTTTCGGTCGTCAGCGAGGTTGGAAATCACTATCGGCTGGGAGGTAAGGGGACTGAAGAGCTGGTTTTAGATGGGGAAACCTGGAGAACCAGTCTCTTTTATCGTTCGAGTCTTGGAGACAAGTGGGTTGTCGGTTTAGAACTCCCTTTTTATCAAAATTCTGGTGGTTTCCTTGATGATGTCGTTGATGCTTGGCACTCATTTTTTAGGTTGCCTGACGGTAATCGCAATCTCCGCATGGAAGATCAGTTGCGTTACCTCTATAAAGACAATGGTGTTACAAGGTACTTTCTAGATAACAGAAGTAGAGGAATTGGTGATGTTCAGGTTAGTTTCTCTAGACATCTATTTGGTGAGAGTGGTTTAGTTTTTAAGGGAACTTTAAAACTACCTAGTGGCGACCCAGATATTCTCACAGGCAGTGGAGGGACTGATCTCTCATTTAGTGTTTTTCAGAAGAATTCAGCCATGTTAGTTGGCGTTCCAACCGGTCTGTATTGGGGCGCAGGATTCATGATGATCGATGATTCGGACCTTTTTACTGACCGTCATGAAGATTGGGTAGCCTTTGGGACATTAGGTGCAGGTTGGCCTGTACTTCAAAACTTTGGGTTAAAAGTGCAGTTTGATTCGCACAGTAAGTTTTATAGGAGTGAGCTTGATGAAATGGGTAAGGCCTCCATTCAGGTTAGTGTGGGTGGTTGGTGGTCCTTGGATGAACGTCGTCAATTGAATGTGGCAATCGGTGAGGATCTGATTGTGAGAACTTCGCCAGATATTTCGATAAATATTGACTTTAGTTGGGGTTTCTAGCAAATGAATATAACTTTTAGTAAGGGACTTAATCGATTGATATGTGCTTTAGTTTTTAGCCTGATATTGCCCTTAGCAGGTTGTGACCAACAAGGAGACCGCAGCCTTTCTGATTCTGCAGAACAACAAGAGACCCAAACTCTAGCAGTTCGTTTGTTAGAAGCTGATTTGGAACGAGGAGAGCTCTTGGCTTACTCATGCAGGGCCTGCCATACACTAGGTCCAGATGAAGATCATATAATCGGCCCGAATCTGTATGGGGTTTTTGATAGAGCTGCGGGAAGTGTTTACGGTTTTGATTATTCTGATGTCCTATTAGAGGTTGATTTCATATGGAGTCCTGAAATTCTTGATGAATGGCTTGCTGATTCAAACGGGTTTCTTCCCGGCAACAATATGCGATTTGCTGGATTTAGCTCAGGGGCAGATCGTGCTGATGTAATTGCATACCTTTTGCAGGTAACGATGGATCCGGCTTTATAAGCCTGGCCAACGTTGTTATGTCTCTTGTTTTTAGATTATTTTAAAGAAGTTGTCGTTTCGAGCTCTAAAAAGCATGAATAAAAAGAATTTTGATGTTGTGGTTATAGGTGGTGGTCCTGCTGGTTATCCTGCTGCGATTAGAGCAGCGCAAAATGGATTGTCGGTTGCTTGCGTGGACGAATGGAAAAACCGTGATGGAAGCGATGCTTTTGGGGGAACATGCTTAAATGCAGGCTGTATCCCGTCAAAAGCGTTATTAGAGTCAACGGAGCTTTACTATCGTGCGGCCTCAGAGTTTAAACAGCACGGAATAGGTCTTAATGATCTCGCTATCGATGTTGATGCAATGCAACTTCGAAAAGATAACATCGTCAAGCAATTGACCGGTGGAATTGAGGCTTTATTTAAAAACAATGGTGTTACGCCCTTCAATGGCCATGCACGTCTTTTACAAAAAAATCACGTTGAGGTAACGAATAGAAAAGAAGAGAGATTTGTTCTTATTGCAAAGGATGTGATTCTTGCCACTGGCTCAGAACCAATAGAGCTACCCATTGCAACTTTTGATGATCAGTTAATAGTTGATTCCTGGGGTGCTCTGGATTTCGATGCTATACCAGGCACGCTAGGAATTATTGGTGCGGGTGTTATAGGTCTCGAGCTTGGCAGTGTATGGCAACGGTTAGGTACTGAGGTTGTTATGTTGGAAGCGCTTGAGGAGTTTTTGCCTATGGTTGATAGGAAAATAGCCAAAGAGGCACAGCATGCTTTTAAACGTCAGGGCCTCGATATTCGCCTTGGTTCGAAGGTAACTAGTGTAAAAACAAACGATGATGGCGTCGAGGTAACCTATGAGGATGCCAAGGGTTCAAAAAGCCTCAAAGTAGATAAACTTATTGTCTGCGTAGGCCGTAGACCTTTTACGAAAGGGCTGTTTGAGCCAAGCGTAAATATTGCGCTTGATGATAGAGGTTTCATAGAGGTAAACGAGCACTGTAGTACGAGCTTGCCAAATGTATGGGCTGTGGGTGATGTGGTACGAGGTCCGATGTTGGCTCATAAGGGAACGGAAGAGGGGGTTATGGTTGCAGACCTCATCGCTGGGAAAGTTGGTGAGGTTAATTACGATGCTATTCCCTCTGTGATCTATACGGCACCAGAGATTGCTTGGGTTGGAAAAACAGAGTCAGAGGTTAAGGAAACGGGTAAACCTTATAAGGTTGGAACTTTTAGTTTTGCCGCGAATGGGCGTGCAAAAGGGATGCAACAGACAGAAGGGTTGGTCAAGTTGATTACAGATAAAACCGACGATGAACTACTTGGTGTGCATATTGTTGGGGCGATGGCTGGTGAGCTGATAGCAGAGGCAGTATTAGCAATAGAGTTTTCGGCTTCCGGTGAAGACCTTCAGAGAAT
>DJLG01000127.1 GCA_002434915.1 Proteobacteria bacterium UBA6522 | reverse complement strand
TTGAAACAGGCGAAGAGATCCGTTCTGATTGTACTTATGGTTTTAAGCCTGAGCATGGTTTTACCATTAGAACTTCATTTGATAAAGGATCAAATTTTTTTAGTGGACGGCATCTTATTTCACTTAGAGAAGAGCAATTAGATGACTTAGATAGCCTTAGGTCAGCAAAGCGATTACTACAATCTGTGTTAAAAAGTTATCTGGGTAATCGTCCTCTTAGTACGCGAACCGTTTTGAAAGACGTCTATGCGCGAGGTTTAGAGCCATGAACAGAAAAACTATAAGAACAACAGCGAACAAATCTCCTTGTCCGGTAAGGTTAGGTATTAATGTAGATCATGTAGCGACTGTACGACAGGCACGCGGTACGAAGTACCCTGATCCAGTAGAGTGGGCCCTTATTGCTGAGCGAGCAGGTGCTGACAGCATAACGATTCATTTACGCGAGGATCGCAGACACATTCAGGATAGAGATCTGGATCTTATGCAAAGATCTGTTAAAACACGTGTAAATCTGGAAATGGCTGTAACAGAAGAGATGATTGAGATTGCGATAGCAGCACAGCCAGTTGACTGTTGTTTGGTCCCGGAGAAGCGTGAGGAGCTTACGACTGAGGGTGGACTTGATGTTCTGAGCCAGATAGAAAAAATCAGAGAGGCTGTTGTTCGATTAAAAGCAGCGGGTATTCGAGTATCCCTATTCATTGACCCTCAACCTTCGCAGTTAGAGGCTGCTGTTTCTTGTGGTGTTGGTGTAGTTGAGTTACATACCGGCGCATATGCTGACGCACCAGATAAATCAGAGATAGAAAGGGAACTAAATCGAATTCGTGTCGCAGCTGATTTTGGTGAAAGTATTGGATTGACCATCCATGCAGGACACGGTCTAAATTATCATAATGTGAAGCCCATCGTCGCTATTACTCCTATAGTCGAGCTTAATATTGGTCATGCAATAATTGCACGGGCGCTATTTGATGGTCTGTCGAAGTCGGTATCAGACATGAAGAAACTTATGCAGGAGGAGCGAGGGTTTTGATCTTTGGAATAGGTACAGATATTTTACAGCAATCAAGAATTGCTAAAACCTGGGATCGCTTTGGAATGCGATTTGTAGACCATCTGTTGTTGGATGATGAGAAAAAGCTTTTTATATCCGCCAAAAATCCAGTACGGTTTTTGGCTATGCGTTTTGCTGCAAAGGAGTCAATTGTTAAAGCTATGGGCACTGGGTTTTCTCATGGGGTATGGATTCGTGATGTTGGAACACTGCCGAATCAATGGGGACAACCACAAATTATTTATTCCACTCGTGGGCAGGTAGTACGCGAGAATCTTGGAATTGCTGATGGCCACCTGACTCTTAGCGATGAGGCGGGCCTGATAGTTGCTGTAGCTGTTTTGATGAAAATGGATAAACGCTCTTGAACGCTCTTATTTTTGACATAGAAACTATTCCGGACACAGATTTTGGTCGGCGACTGTACGATATTGAAAAGCTTGATGATGAGGCTGTTGGTCGTATTATGTTCTTTAAACAACGGCAGGCTCGCCAGACGGAATTTTTGCCATTAGTTCAGCACAAAATCGTAGCAATATCGGTAATCCTCCGTTCTAGGGATGACTTGCATTTATTTAGTCTAGGTGACGTTGAAGCACCTGAGAAAGAAATCATTCAACGTTTTTTCGAAGGACTAGAGCGTTATTCACCTGAACTGGTTTCTTGGAATGGATCGGGATTTGATCTTCCTGTGTTGCAATATCGATCTCTTCTGCATGGCATAAATGCAGAGCGTTACTGGGAAACTGGAGAGACTGATAGGAATTTTCGCTATAACAATTATTTGAGTCGTTTTCATTGGCGTCATCTGGACCTAATGGATGTATTAGCAGGATTTCAGATGGGTGGTCGCGGATCCCTGGACCAGGTGGCAACATTACTCGGTTTTCCAGGAAAACTTGGGATGAGTGGTGATCAAGTATGGGGTCAGTACCTAGCGGGAGATTTACCTGCTATACGTGATTACTGTGAAACCGATGTGCTTAATACCTATTTGATTTACTTGCGGTTCCAGCTGATACGAGGAATATTCAGTGAAACTCAGTTAGAGGCTGAGCTGGATCGTGTCGTGAACAAACTAGAGCAGTCAGATAGCCCGCATTTGAAGGAATATCTTCGTGCATGGAAAAAGACTAGCCATGGCGGTTGATCCAGAGTTCCTGGATGTTCATGTAATTGATTTAACCCATGATGGCCAGGGGGTAGCAGACCTTGGTGAGCGTCGAGTATTTATTCCAGGAGTGTTGCCTGGTGAGCATATAAGAGTCTCTCCACGTCGTCGCCGTCGTCAATATCATGAAGCTGATTTAATTGAATTGATTGAACCTTCACCCTCTAGGGTAGAGCCACCTTGCGAGTATTTTGGTCTGTGTGGTGGCTGTGCTGTTCAGCACCTTTCATATGAGGCTCAAGTTGCCTTTAAGGAAAATGTATTAAAAGAAGCTTTTTCTCGCATCGCTTCAGTAGAGCCAGACCTATGGTTACCGCCTATCCTTGGGCCGGAATGGAATTATCGACGTCGCGCACGTTTGGGTGTGCGCTACGTAAAAGGAAAAGGACGAGTGCTTGTAGGGTTTAAGGAACGTGCAACCAGATATGTAACTGATATGGGGTCTTGCCGGGTTCTGGTTGAACCATTGGATGTTTTCCCTGGTGTATTAAGTGAGGTGATTAGTGAAAGTTCTTTGCATTCTAGATTGCCCCAGGCAGAGTTGGTAGCAGGTGAAGATGCTCTGGCAATAGTACTTAGAGTATTAGAAGAACCCACAAAAAAAGATATCGCACTATTCAGTGACATATCATCAAAATGGCAGACAGATATTTATCTGCAAAGAGGTGGACCAGGCAGTATCTTAGCTCTAAATCCTGAAACAACAAGACAGCTTTCATATAGTTTGGATGATTTTGAGCTGATACTGCATTTTAATCCCATTGATTTTATTCAGGTCAATGCGACAGTTAATGTTGGTTTGGTACGCCAAGTGCTTAACTTGCTTCAGGTACAACCTACTGATCGAGTGCTGGATTTATATTGTGGCCTAGGAAATTTCAGTCTGCCTCTTGCAAGGCATGCTAGCAAGGTGCTTGGTATTGAGGGGGATGCTGGTTTGGTATCTCGTGCTGCTAATAACGCACGCCTAAATAGGCTTGATAACACATCTTTTATGGTTTGCGATCTAAATCAATCAGAATGGCAATTTATGAATGAATCTTGGGATATTGTTTTGCTGGATCCACCTCGATCAGGTGCTCAGAGTATTATCCAACAGATGTCATCTGTTACCCCTAGGCGTATTGCCTATGTTTCTTGTCATCCAGCAACGTTAGCAAGAGATACAAAAGAATTGATTGCACAGGGTTATCATATGACTGCTGCTGGAATCGCGGATATGTTTCCTCACACACATCATGTTGAAGCAATAGCAATTTTTGAACGTTAATGATGCGAATAATCATCATCGGACATAGTGCTGATATCATCATAGGATGATATATGCATCAAAGAATATGAGTGTGCGGAGTATTCATGTGAGTCTGAATGCTCAGCAATTAAAACTTATCAGTCATGGTGAGGTTTTGAAAGAATATTATGTCTCTACCTCTAAGAGAGGAGGTGGTGAGTCCATTAATAGTTTTCAGACACCACGTGGCAGACATATTGTTCGCGCTAAGATAGGTGATCGAGCGGCTGAAGGAACAGTGTTTAGAGGCCGGCGTTCTACGGGTGAAATTTACTCTGAAGAGCTTGCTTTTCAAGAACCTAATAAGGACTGGGTTCTCACACGAATTCTTTGGTTATCAGGTACTGAGGTTGGGAGGAATAGACTTGGTTCTGTAGACACAATGAGACGCTTTATCTACATACATGGAACGCCTTACACAGATAAGCTTGGTGAACCCGCGTCTGTAGGTTGTATACGCATGAATAATACCGATATCACTGAGCTTTATGAACTAGTGCCAATTGGTACTGTTGTGGAAATTGTGGACTAATTTATGTCTCTTGGACCCTTAATGATTGATTTAAGTGGGCCTACAATAGACCCCCAAGAGCGTGAATGGTTGTCATCGCCCACTGTAGGTGGGGTAATTCTTTTTACTCGTAACTTTGATAGTACTAAGCAAATTTCTGATCTTGTGGCTGAGATACATGAGGTGCGTTCACCTTCATTGCTTGTTGCAGTGGATCAAGAGGGGGGTCGAGTACAACGTTTTAGAGAACCATTTACGGTATTGCCTGCAATGCGTTCTTTAGGTTACCTCTATGATGAAAATCCACAACAAGCATGTGTTGCAGCTAAGGGGTTTGGATGGGTTATGGCTGCTGAGCTGCGAGCCGTGGGTATTGATTTAAGTTTTGCGCCAGTGGTAGATCTTGATCTTGGGTTAGCTGCAGTAATAGGTGATCGTGCGCTGCATAGTCAGTCAGATATTGTCAGTACTTTGGCTGCAGAATTTTCTAAGGGTGTTCGAGAAGCTGGAATGGCAGTTGTGGCTAAGCATTTTCCAACTCATGCAGGCGCAGTTAATGATAGTCATACAAGTTGCGCGACTGATACAAGAAAATATAGTCAGTTATGGGATGATCTTTATCCATATCGCCATCTAATTACTATGGGTCTTGAAGGTGTAATGATTGGCCATGTGATTTTCCCTGAAATGGACCCATTACCTGCAAGCTTTTCATCCTGGTGGATTACGCAAGAGTTAAGAGTGCAGCTTGGGTTTCAGGGTGCAGTTCTGTCTGATGATATAAGTATGGAGGCAGCTGTTTCGGGCGGAAGTTGTGCCGATAGAGCTATCAAGTCACTTGATGC
>DJLG01000079.1 GCA_002434915.1 Proteobacteria bacterium UBA6522 | reverse complement strand
GCAGTTTAATTTTTTAATTATATTTAATAGCAAAGGGGTTGGAATGAACAAAGCGGAACTCATTGATGCAGTGGCTAGTGCAGCCAATCTTTCAAAAGCTGATGCAGGCCGAGCAGTTGATGCTGTAGTGGGCAGCATCTCATCTGGTTTAGCAGCTGGTGGACAGGTTTCTGTAGTAGGTTTTGGGACTTTTAGCGTGAAGCATAGGGCAGCTCGTGCTGGACGAAACCCAAGAACGGGTGAAGTGATTCAGATTAAGGCTAGTAATGTACCGAGTTTCAAGGCTGGCAAGGCCCTGAAGGATGCCGTAAACTGAGTAGCGGTTGTCTAGGGGGGTTTGCCCCAAAGGGTGCTTAGCTCAGCTGGGAGAGCGTCGCCCTTACAAGGCGAATGTCGGGGGTTCGATCCCCTCAGCACCCACCAAGTTAGAGCCGGAGTGGTAGTTCAGCTGGTTAGAATACCGGCCTGTCACGCCGGGGGTCGCGGGTTCGAGTCCCGTCCACTCCGCCAGATATAGGAAGGGCAGGTTTATTTTTCTGCATGGAAAGTAGATCTGTCCTTTTTGTTGTTTTGTAACGTAGTGTGATAAGAAATGCTCCAAAAAATTCGTGAAGGTGTTGGAAGGTGGATCGCTGGTGTCATTCTTGGAATGATCGCTATTGCATTTATCTTTTGGGGGGTTGATCCATCAATCACTGGCGGGGTCTTTGCTGCAAAAGTAAATGGCGAAGATGTGTCACTAATTGATTTTGAACGGGCCTATCAAGCACAACAAGCTCAGTATCAGGATCTCTATCGAGTTGAAATGTCTCCTGATATTCAAAGGGAGATGAGGCTTTCTGCTCTCGAAGGACTCATTCGAAATCGTGCTCTTTTGCAACGAGTAGAATCGGAAGGTTATAGGATTTCCGATGATCGTTTGATCGAGGAGGTGCGTTTAAGGCCAGAGTTTCAGGTGGGTGGAGAATTTTCTCTGGACCTTCTTCGGTCTCGCCTTATAACCGAAGGAATATCAGAAGAGTTTTTTCTTGATCTTCAGCGTGAGCAAATAGCGCTATTAGAGCTCCAGAATGGTGTTGCCAGATCGGTTTTTATTACGCCAACTGAGTTTGCTAGATATATTCAGCTGTATCAGCAGGAAAGAGAAATTGCTTATACAACATTTGAGGCTGATAACTTTCGTGATCAGGTTGAGCTAGATGCATCAGAGGTTCTTAGTTACTACGAGAATAATCTTGAGCAGTTTTATTCTGAAGAAAGTGTTGATTTTGAATACATAGAGATATTGCGATCCGATATAGCCACTGATATAGAGGTGACTGATGAGATTCTTCAAAGCTATTATGAAGACGAGCAGTATCGATTTGAAACCGAAGAAGAGCGCCGGGCTCGACATATACTGATAAATTCGCCACAGGATGACCCTGAGGCTGAGGCTAGAGCCTTGGAAGTTCTAGCTCGATTAGAAAGTGGAGAGCAGTTCGAGGTTCTTGCTGCTGAGTTTTCAGAGGATGCTGGTACTAGCGGACAAGGTGGGGATTTGGGTTGGGTGAGTAGAGGACTTTTACTAGGTCCATTTGAGGATACCCTCTATGACATGGAACTCGGAGAAGTCCAGGGGCCAATAAAAACCAATTTTGGGTACCATATTATTCGATTTGATGAAATGAGAGCTGGTGAGGTCCAGTCATTTGATGTGCTCAGAGATCAGTTGGTCGTGGATTATCAAAATGCTCGTGCCGAGGAGATTTTTTATAATACAGCTAATGATTTGGCTGACCGTGCCTTTGATGCTTTTGATGAGTTGGAAAGTGTAGCTGCAGACATAGGATACCCCCTTCAGACTTTTACAGGTCTTACTCGAACGGGTTCTGTAAGTCCATTTATCAACAGCACGCAGCTCATAGAAACAGCTTTTAGCAATGAGCTTTTAGAACAACGTGAAAATAGTACTTTGGTGGAGATTGAAAGCGATCATGTCATGGTATTGCGTGTTATTGAGCACCATCTTCCATCACAAGAACCTTTAGAGGTAGTTCAATCTAGAATTGAGGAAGACCTGATTCAGTCGCTATCATCAAGTTTAGCCGAGGTTGCTGCCGAGAATTTTTTGGCTCAAGTAGAAGAGTTGCTTTCCCAGACTGCACTACCTCAGGACAATGAAGAGATAGCTAATGTGACTGACCAACAAGCCGATGACATAACCCTTTCTGGAGAAGACCCTAATGGAGGTATGATTGCTCGCCTGGCTTTATTGGCAACTGAACAAGGAGGAATTTGGACTGAGGCTAGATGGATTGAACGGACAGACTCCACCATTCCTGCAGAAATTCTAGGTGCAGCTTTTAGTGGACAGCAGGAACAAGATCAACCTATGAGTCAGAGAACCTTCCTAATAGGTGGTGATCATGCTGTTTTTACTGTTTTTGGGTTAAGAGCAGGAAATGAGGACAGTCTTACTTTGATTGAGCAAGAACAATTAAAAAACCAACTTGGGCAGCAGATGGCAACTTATGAGCTTACAAGTTATGTGGGCGAGGTTAGACAGAAGGCAACTGTTCGAATTCCAGAAGCTGTAATTGACCCGCCACTTTTCTAGTTAGACTGCCTTTCTCAGGGTTTTCAGGTTAGTCTGGAGAAAGGTGCATTCCAACAGTGTTATAACCTGCATCAACGTAAAGAATTTCACCGGTAATCCCTGCTGCTAAATCGGATACTAGAAAGCTGGCAGCGTTGCCAACATCGTTAGTTGTTACGTTTCGTTTTAGAGGGGCTGCTTCACTAACATGCGTAAGCATTTGGCGCATACCTTTAATGCCTGAAGCCGCTAGTGTGCGTATAGGGCCAGCAGAGATGGCATTGACTCGAATGCCATCTTCCCCAAGATCAAAAGCCATGAACCTGACATTAGCTTCTAGGCTTGCCTTAGCAAGGCCCATCACGTTATAACTTGGCAGAGAGCGTACAGCACCCAGATAGCTCAATGTCAATAATGAACCGCCACTTTGCATCATAGGTCGTCCTGCTTTTGCGAGAGCGGAGAAACTAAAACTTGAAATATCATGAGCGACCTTAAAGCCATCTCTATTTATTGCATCGAGATAACGACCTTCAAGTTGTTCTGTAGGGGCATAGGCTACCGAATGAATAAGAATATCGAAGCCGTCCCAATGTTGAGATAGCTTTTCAAAAAAAACACTAATCTGTTCATCGCTAGTTACATCTAGAGGTAAAGCAATTTCGCTTCCAACTTCTGCCGCCATTTTTTCGACTCGACCTTGCAGTTTTTCATTTTGATAGTTGAAGGCAAGTTCTGCCCCCTGAGCCCGGAGTGCCTGAGCTATACCCCAGGCGATTGAACGATTACTGGCGAGTCCGATAATGACCGCCCGTTTACCACTAAGAAACCCCATATTTATCTCCAGTATTAATTTACGTGCTTTGATTTATTACATCTACAAACATCACTAATTGCTGTCCAGGCTGAAGGTGCTTCTCAGGCGACAAATCATTCCATTCTAACAATTTGGAGATACTTACTTTGAAACGCGTTGAAATGCGTGACAGTGAGTCTCCTGCTCGCACGGTATAAGTTAAGCGACGAATACGTTCATTATCTTGTTGTTTAAACCCAGTAGAATCAGTCCAAATTACTAGCTCCAGACCAATCGATAATGGATCACGCGGCGCCATAGCGTTCCATTTAGCAAGTTCACCAACAGTTGTATTGTATTGACGAGATATAGTCCAAAGTGAGTCTCCTTTTTGAACTTTATAGGTTTTTCTTTCTCCATTTTGTTCTTGATTTACTACTCGTTTTCTGCGCGCATCAAGGGTTTGTTTATAGTCTTCTGGTTGCTTGGCTGCGTGTGGGATCATTAGATTCTGACCTATTCGAATCATGTCGTTAGTTAGTCCATTAACTTCTTTAAGAACCCATGGGGTCGTTTGGTAGTTAAGCGCAAGTTCACTCAATGTTTCGCCCATACTCACTTCGTGACGAGACCAGCTGACCTGGTTTTGCTGGCCCAGTTCACTAAGTGCCATTCTAAAATTAGAAGCCCATTTTACTGGTACTAGAATCCGATGTGGCCCTTCTGGGTCTGTTGCCCATCTATTTACACCAGGGTTTAAGCGATATAACTCATCTGTCGTTATGCCAGCAAGATCTGCTGCAAGAGCCATATCCATTTGTCCAGAAGTTTCTACAACTTCAAAGAAAGGTGCATTGGAGATTTCAGGAAGCTCAATGTTGTAAAATTCGGATTCTGTGATGACTTGTTTGAGTGCAATAAGACGAGGGACATAAGCTTGGGTTTCCGCGGGCAAATAATGTCTTATATGCCAGAAATCAGTTGGCAGACCTTCTGATTCTGCTCGATGGACAGCTCTGGAAACATTTCCCTCACCGGAATTGTAACCGGCTAGAGCAAGTAGCCAGTCTCCCTCGAATAGACCATGTAGGTACTG
>DJLG01000038.1:4594-13168 GCA_002434915.1 Proteobacteria bacterium UBA6522 | reverse complement strand
TGCCATGGGTCGTACCCTAAAGCCTTCCAAGGAAATACCAAAAGCAATTTCGTCAGTACTGGCGTCAATAACCTGAATTGTTGGCTCTTCTAGAGAGTCAGGATGCTTGCCGAGTCCCGCAATAATATAACGGTCATCCTTAGTGACATAAACATTATGAATACCTGCATGTACTGGAAGGGTCTTAATAACCTTATGGGACTCTAAGTCTATTATCTGCAAGTGTGCTGAATCACGAATACCTACATAAAGTTTATTTTGAGTCTTGTTGATAACAAGCTTATTCGGGCGCTCGACTAGAGGAATTCGATCAACCACCTCAAGAGTCTTTGCATCGACAATATCAATATTATGGTCATGCTCATTAGCAAAATAAAAATATGTTCCATCCGGATGATTAACTACCGCATGAGCTTTAGGGACATTCTCAATAATATCCACAACTTTATTGGTATTCGGATCAATAATATGTGCATTGCTACCAGCATAATTAGTCTGAATAATTCGAACTACTGTGTCTTGCGCAACTAGCGTAGATGTCCAAAAAAGACATACCCCTAGTGATACAAGAAAACATCGTGATTTTTGGGCGTTATTCATTGATAACCTCCGGCACGTCCGTGTGCTGCATTAAAAATTGACCAGCAAGCCGTTCAGCAAGCCCCATTAAAACTCCCCCACACAAATGTGCTTTACCCTTTATACGAGACTTTTGATGCCGACACAAACGCTTAACTCAACTATTAAGCGTATTGAGCGAATAACGATGCCCTAAGCCAGTAGAAAATGGCACGACAATCACTAAATATATGGCTTTTGCTTCTAGTCAGACTAGAATCGAAATGTCTGGGTGTATTTGACCGATAATTGTGAGTCTGTCGATTGAAGGCCCCGAAAAACCCCAGTTGCGTTGAAACCATGATGAAGGACTACATACAGATCCTGTCCTGCTCTGGGATTCCAACGTAATCGACTATTGATACCAGCCGTTTTTGATTCATTGTCATACTGAATTAAGTTCACCCAAGACCATCTGACATTGAATGCAACATTGAGATCTAACTGCACTAGACGGGTTATAAAACTGCCATTGGGTAACACAATGTCGTTATATTCATACGCTAAGCCCATAAAAAGACGTCGGTTAGGGCGCCATTCTCCGCCGATCGATACCTCAGACCGGTCACCTGTGAAGAATTCCCCTTGCGAATACTCAAAACTTGGCGCAAATACTCGTTCGCTTGCCCCTGCGAGTTCAAATCCGTATGAGGAATACTCATAATCGCCAGGAGAAATCACAACGCCATCAACAATTTCAAAGGGTTCGATCAATACCTCTCGGTTATAGATCACTTGTGTACCAAAGGTATCCCCATTATTTGTTTCAAGTTCAAATGGCTCCATAAACATAAAACGACTCTCTAACCCGCCAGATATCTTTTCATAACTGCGAACGGTTAGACCATGAGTTAGTTCCCTTAACCAAAGAATCTCTGGAAGGTGCCTATAACCAACGCTTACATCTGTAAATTCGATACCTCGTCTATTAACAAACCCAAGAGCAGGGTTAAAGTTTTCCTCAATATGTTGAAATGAAAAATCTCCTTCGAAACCCTCATTGTTGTTAGAAGTCCCCAGATTCACTCCCCAAGCGTCCTGCTCTTTTTCAATCCCTTGTGTATCAGTACTTTGAAACCAGGCTCCACCTTCAAGACTATGTCTCTCAGCAAACTCAGTATTCCGGTAACGAAAATCGACTCCCGCCAAAGAGTTGTCTAAATTTGATCTTGGGTCACCATCAGTCACTATAAGACCGACACTTGACTCACGAAATACATTGGCTGCGACTCTTCCAACAAAGAGATTACTGCTACTAACGTCCTCAAAACCATCTTGCTGTACACCCAGAACACCAACATTGAAACGTCCAACGCGCCCTGTAAGCTTAGTGCCAATATCTAAATCTACTGGCTGGCCACCCGCGCTCAATCCAATGCGGCGTGAGTGAAATGGCATTCCATTTCGTCTGAGGTCTCCGAAAGAAAAAATGTCAGAGTCCTGAAGAAAGAAGTCCCGCTTTTCTGGAAAAAACAAACTAAAGCGAGACAGATTAACTTGCCGATCATCAACCTCTGTTGCCGAAAAATCAGTGTTGAGAGATAGGACTCCCGTCAGTGATGGCGTTAAGTTATAAAAAACGTCGAGAGCTGGTTGCGTTTCAGATGTTTTAGACCCTTTTGCATGATTTTTGGATTGAGTAGTGACCATTGTTGGCACAAAATCTAGCCCCCTACCCTGTTGCAAACCAACCAACCCTGTTATCAAACCTGCAGACCCTGGGTCAACTTCTCGGTTATAAGAGGACCAAGAAATAGCTTCCTGCTTTCGTGCTATATACCGCTCAAGTGTGAAGCCCCAGTCTTGATTATTAGCATCAAAATTAAGCGTTTTGAAAGGAATGGCTAATTCAGCAGCCCAACCTTCTTCATTAATCAGAGCCTCGGCATACCATATGTCATCCCAATCACGATTAAGCTGAGTTGGGGTCTCAAACGTGCCCTGAGTCCTAACGCCATTCGGATTTGTTTGGAACATGTAGCCCGTACGCTTATTGTTGAATGGATCCAGGTAGATAGTAAACCCATCATCCCAACGAGCACTCCCGTTTTGAACAAGCTGTCGTGCTCGGATCTCACCAGGCTCGCTATCCCACATGCGGGCAGCGACATACAAAAAATCATCATCGTAAGTGATGTAGACAATCGTGCGCTCGCTTGGTTCAGCATGATCAACAGGTTCATACTGATGCAAATCCTCGATGCTTGATGCATGAATCCACGCCTCATCATCCAATACCCCATCAAGTACTGGCGGAGTCATCGTTCGATGAATCTGAAGGTTTTTTTGTATGCTGCCTAAAACAACGCTATTAGACTCTGAATTCTGGGCGAACAGAGCTGATGCTGCCAATAGCAAGGCAATACTAACAACCACATTCACCGCATAAATATAGACGCGCACGTAAAACAGCCCTAAAGAGTAAAAATCATCTAGGCTTATATTTTGCCAGAGCAATAAACAAGAACAGAAAAAAAACGGTTAAAACTTTTTAAGATTAGACACAAAAAATATTAACTATTTTTAATAAAATTCAAAGGGATATATAACAATTACATGCCTATACATAGGATTGAAGGTACCTGACATATAAAATTGAATTCAACTGAACCCTACTATGTTCTTGCCTATCAGAGTTACATTTCCAGCTTGACCTGTTTAGCAACCAACCGAATAATCATAGATATAACAAGCTCGTAAAGGTGCCTCATGAAAATACTACTTACGCTAGTTTCATTTCTTTCCCTTATATCTATGCTACCAGCAGCTGCCCAACAGGAAGAAACATTCGATTACTGGCAGCCTAACAGGATGATGATCCAATATGGCCAGCAGGCCATGTTTATGTGTAACGGTCTTTTCACCTCTAATAGAACTCTTGAGCAAGTTTTTGAACAGGAATTGGCCTATCTTCCAAATCCTGTGGGTACTGCCAGTGGTGGCGATTATTCTGTGGACTGGGAACTCAAGGCGGTCTCCATTGGTAATGGAGAACAATCACCAATCATGCGAGCCGCATTCAGAAGAGGTGTTGGATGCGTCATCCTGGCGCCAGATCAAACCCTAGAGGACATAGATACACTCCCTGAAATTGCAATGCCACCGCTTTCTGATAATACAACAATCCTCCCATGGCCAGACGGTGATTTAGTTGAGCACCTTTTTGATTTGCCAGAAGGTGTAGATATAAATGCTCTAATAGCCGCTTCGGACTGGACATTCGATCGAGAATCAGAAGAACAAGTAACTCTAAGTCTTCTAGTGATACATAACGGACAGATTCTTCATGAAAGATATGCACGCGGCGTAGATTACAAGACCCGGACTCGTACTTGGTCTACCGCAAAGAGTATTGCCGGAACTCTCATAGGTATGCTGGTTGATCAAGGAAGGTTATCTTTAGATGAACCTCTTCAGTTTGACTGGCACCCCCAAGTTTCTTCCGGGCAACATGACCCTAGATCAGAAATCACACTAAGAAATGTACTTAACATGTCGAGTGGACTCTATCCTGTCGATAATAATGAACTCGAATATGCTACAGGATCAGGACTTGCTTACTGGGCAGGTGCCAGTTCAATCCAAGGACTGAGAAATGCGGGTCTCATCCGCGAACCTGGTACATATTGGGATTATGAAAACTACGATACCCTACGGGGCGTCTATGCCATGAAGCTAGCGGTGGGTGAAGAAGCGTATCTGGAATTCCCCCGAAGGGCACTACTAGACAAAATTGGAATGCGTAATACGCTATTAGGAGTCGATAGGTTTGGCGACTTTATTCTTAGTAGCCAGGTTTACTCAAACGCGCGTGATCTCGGTCGATTTGGACTGCTTTACCTGCAAGGTGGGGTGTGGAATGGTGAGAGATTGATATCTGAGGATTGGATCGACTTCATTCGCACACCAGCCCCTTCTTCAGCAGGAAGAAATCGTGCTAATGACGGAGGCTCTGGGTTTGGAAACTTCTATGGTGCTCAATGGTGGTTAGTGCCTGATGACCGTACCGATGTACCAAAAAACGCTTACTCTACTTCAGGAAATCGTGGCCAATATACAATCGTTGTTCCTTCTCATAATCTCGTGATTGTTAGACGCGGTCTAGATTATGGAAATCAAGGATTTAACCGCTGGGACCTATTACGAGAAATATTAAAAGCGTTCCCTGAAAACTAATCTTAGGAGTTAGTGTGGGTAAGGAGTGGCGCGAAAACGGTAGGAACTGCTATAAATATTACACGCAGATTCCAACGAGATGGATGGATAATGACGTCTATCTCCATGTCAATAATGTAAATTACTACTCATTTTTTGACACTGTTATCGGACTTTATCTGATTAATAAGTCAGGATTAAATATTACAGATGATCCGGTCGTGGGTTTTTGCGTAGAAAGCTCATGTAGTTACTTCAAACCTCTACAATTTCCAGAAGTGGTGGATGCAGGGTTACGAGTTACGCATCTGGGTCACTCTAGTGCGCGCTATGAGATTGGCTTATTTCGAGGCAGAGAAGAATCATTGTCTGCTGCTGGATACTTTGTACATACCTTCGTATCAAGAGCAACACATAAACCCCATAAAATCCCTGACAAGATTAGGATAGCGCTAGAAAAAATTTCTTCTTAGTTAAAATTGAACTTAGTCCAGACTATCAAAAATTCTAGCTACTACGTAAATCACTAGAAATTAATATTTGCTAAAGCCCATATTAAGGACGAATGGGCTCAAATTTCTGGATTCTCTTAGCATGCTCAACTTCCCCTGTATAAATGTTACCTATCGAATCTATACCTATTGCGTTTATCCAATGAAGTTGACCAGCATACCGACCGTTACCACCAAAAGATCCAAGCGTTTCCCCACTCTGGCGATCTACAATCCAAACCCTATTGTTAGTCCCATCTGCCATATAAAGATACCTCTGCTCAGGGTCTTTGGAGATGACTAATTTATACATGGAGCCACATGGAGGAAGAGACTTTCTGACACCCACGCCACCACACTGTTCCAGTCCTAATCTCTGTCCAGGCGTCCCCTCTGCTACATAAATATCTCTAACCCATGTCCCATTCTTCTGAAATACCTGAATTCTATTCTGACCACGTTCTCCAACGTAAACTAAACCATCAGTAGAGATCTCTAAAAAATGTAGATCAGGAACAAAATTAACCTCTTCTGGCGGGCGTTGTCCCTCCCATTCATATCCTTCAATAGGATCATTAGAAATTTCACTTAAGGCCATACCATGGCCACCCCAGCCACGTTTGTAATCACCTGTATCCATGTCATAAACCAGTACCCGTTTCCAGTTAATGATATAAATCTCTCGGGCATCCTGGTCGAGTTGAAAGCGACCTTTGTTTGACAGAACATCCGTCTGTGTATTGTCCTCTTCTAACTCCATACCTTCTGGCGGACGATGATCAAAATCCCAAACTAGCTCGCCATTCCGCGTAAACTTAAGAATGCTGTCTTGGGGTCTTGTCCCACCTATCCAGACAAAACCATCTCTGTCAGCTATAACAGTCTGCAACGCTGTTGGCCATTTAGGATGGAACCCTGGGCCTCCCCAGGCATTAAGTACATTACCTTCCTGGTCCATCTCAATAACCTCGGGGCTTCGCACACAACAATCTATTCGAGGCGGCTCATCACTACCACCAATTTCATCACCCTCAACGCCATTTCCACGGTTTAAAAACCAGATATGATCCATGTGATCTACATAGATACCCGTGACCTGCTGCATGCTCCATCGGTTTGGTAACTGTCCTGGCCAAAAGGGATCTACCCTAAACAAAGGGGCACCGTTTTCATCTATGGCCTGCTCAGTCTGAGCGCTTACAAGGTCAGAAGCACTTAAAACACATACAACAATAATTGACAGAAAAAGCAGATCAACTCGTAACCACCTTATCTTTGTGCTCATGAGGCACCCCCTCGTCTTTTGTTACTTGACTGCCATTAAAAAATCTTTGATACCCTTTTTATTGAGTTCATCTTTAGCAATCAATTTTCACAAACACCGCCCGGACAACGGTTATTTTCCTGACATACATATTCCACAATTCCAGCTGCATCCCATTCAGGTTTAGATTGAATCTCAAATTCTTGTGACCAAGGCCTTGTGAAGATTTTAGGGTCATCAATAGTTAATTCATAACTAATGGCGTCAGCACTTTTCCATTTAATACGTTCAATGGTTGTCAGTGCATCACTGTGCATACGGTACTCATTAGGATTTGTGTAAAAATAATCATCAAGCACCCAGCGTTTGAAATTCGTTGTCTCAACAACAAGAGTATCACCCTCCCAATGCCCTACTGGGTCACCATAAAAAGATGGTTCTATATAGTCCCGATGATCCCGACCATCCAAAGGAATAATACGTGTCATAGCCTGAAATTCATGAATCATAATCAGGTAGTCCTCCGATTGTTGCCAACGCATTGCATAAGCTGAGAGGATTCCTGAAGGGAACCCTGACGGCATACAAAAGTTGCGTGGCTCATCATGACGTGGATCCCCAGTACGTGGTTCCAGAAAATCTTCTCCGCCCTCAAGCAATGGTGGAAAATACTTGCGATCAAAAATCGTGGCAGAGCTTCCACCGTCTTCGTCGTGGTCAAGCTGCAAAGGCCATTGATAGATGCCACTAAAATCAGGCTTACCGGCCTCATCTCTAACTATATCCATAGTCTCTTGAGCGACAACATTCAGAGTTAAGAACGGGCTAACAATTAAGCCTATTAACATGAACTTTCTATATAACAAATACATGACCTTCATATTTAACACCCTAATACTACCTTGCAAATACATTACTGCCGTCAGACCGTGTGACTTGACGCCCAGCCGCATTATTTGAACCATCCCTTGCTCGGAATCCCTGTACTGTAATAGTCATCCCTATTTCAAGTACGCTTTTATATACGCCCCTACGCATAAGCATATTTGGCGAACCACCTGAGATTGCCCATTTCTCAATCTGGCCTTGTTCATTGGCCACATCAATGTAATACCAAATATGAGGACTCTGCCATTCAACTTCAGTGATGACGCCATTGAGGGAAATCGGCGACTCACGATCATATTCTGCATTAATAGAATGGTGCGCTAAAACAGATGCAGACGACAGAAACCAGAAAAAACCAAATAATATTAGATGTTTCATTCTTAAAACCTTTTACCTCTGCTAATAGAACAATTGCCGATAGTCTTTTACAACAGGGCAAACACAACCTCAATACTTTTTTTCACTTTCATCATATCCAAGATATACGAATAAAAAACATATTAGAACAAACAAACACGCTGCACTAAGCGCTAAAGACGCATGAATCCCAATCACACCACCTACAATCCCGATCGTAATACCTGAAAAAGTCCTCATCCCCAACGCTGACATAGTAAAAAGACCAATCACTCGCCCACGAATTTCTTGTGGCGCCCTTAACTGAACAAGCGTCTGTGCCATCGCAAAAAATGAAAGTTCTAAAAACCCAACCGCAAACAAGAGCATTAGCGCTAAAGGATAACTTGTTAAAGCAGAAAAAATACCGAGAGCACAACACCAGAGCATTGCTAGAATCAAAGCGGTCTTAGGTCTGGCTTCTAACAATCCACGCGACTCAAGAGCTAAGCCTGCAACTAGTGCACCGAATGCATCAGCACTTAATAAAGCACCGTAGGCTAATCCTGGATTGCCATACCCCAGATCTAAAGCAAATGCTGGCATCTGAGGTTGATAACCATTGCCAATAAATAAAGCTGCGCCACCACCTAATAAGGTCATGGTAACTACTACACGGTTTTCAGCAATAGACCTAAGCGTAAAAAGAAGATCAGAAAACCCTTTAAACTCGCGTTCAATTGAAGAAGAATTCTTTCTGAAACGCGGCCCATAAGGTGCTTTCCATAACCAAATTACGAGTGGAAGATAGATGAGGGCATT
>DJLG01000038.1:0-4205 GCA_002434915.1 Proteobacteria bacterium UBA6522 | reverse complement strand
CCCAAGGTAACGCCCAGTGGCATTAAGACGAATTGCACTTTGAAGCTCCTCAGGACCCACTATGTCATGGACTAAAATTTGAGTTGCCGGTGCCCATAGGACTCCTGCCAAACCATGCAAACTTAATAAGACGACAGCATGCCACATTTCTATGACATCAAAGAGGAAGAGCAAACCCCATACACAGGAGACAAGAATAAAGAAGCCCATACCAATTTGAATTATTCTTCTAGGATCAAATCTATCCGCCAAGGAACCTGACCAGAAAGAGAAAAAAAGGAAAGGTAGCCAGTGAGAAACAATAGCAAAACCACCTAATGCTGGTGACTGAAACTTTTCAAAAAGAATCCAGTAACTAATAACATGTTCGATGGAATCTGCCATCATCGCTAGCGATGAAATGATGAAATAAACTCGAAAGGCAGGATGCCGTAAGGCAGCAAAAGAACGTTGAGAAGAACTAGTTTTCATAAAGAAAAAAATACCTGTCCGAACAAATATATTCGGCGCCTAGTTACTTAGTCTCTTATAAATTTATTCGCCGTCTGGCCTTGCATATTTGGTTAAAAGAGCCCGAACATTGCTAGGTGCATTAGACATCTCACCAACTACACGAGTACCCTCAACATAACTAATTAAAGGCATCCGCACACCAAACAATTGAAGCTCCTCTGTACGAAAATCTTCATCATCAGTAGTCGCAACAAAACTTTCTCTTAGTATTCGTACTGCTTCTTCTGGGGCATCAGGTGGAAGAAAAGCGGCATGACCAAAGGTATTGATAGTTGGTTGTAACCACTTATAAATTTCGAAAATTTCCCCTGAAGGCGCCTGTCCCTTTAATTGTGTATAAACATCAACAAAACTAGGTATGCCGGCAGCGGCTTCCTCATTTAACAGATTTCCAGCCTGGTCTACCCTGGGGTTATGCCAAAGTGAAAGTGCCTGTCCTGTTTGAACCATTGGACCTTCAATTGAAAAACGGTAAAGGGTCAATCCAGCCGTTTGCATATCAACCTCCCCTCTACGGACGGCATTAAATACCTCATTCGCACCAGAAAACCCAGTGATGTACTCATAGTCAACGCCCAGCATATCTAATGCCATTCGGCCTAAAATATCATAGTGATGTGCTGGGTTTTGACCAGCATACTTTAGTCCACGTGCAGACAATAACTGCTCAATATTTGGTACTTTTTCAGTACGAACATAGACCATATTAGGACTTTTTAATCCACCAATAAGCGGCATGTGTTCAAACTCAGCCCTAAGCCCCGGCAACCCTAGAATCTCAGCAGTACCGGAAAATGGAGAAAAAAGAATATTTAATCCATCTGGATCAGCAAGCTCATAACCATAATTCCAAACACGAGTGCCACCACCGCCAGGGATATTTCGCACCACCATGGTTGGGTTTCCTGGAATATGTTCCTGCCAGAATCTAATAAAAGTTCGTAATGCTAGATCGGTTCCAGAACCAGGTCCCCGGCCTATATATATAGTTATCGTCTTTCCAGAGTAGAAAGCTGCCTGAGAAAAAGCAGTAGAATGGAAGCATCCTAAGAGTACAAACGTAAGAAGTAATAGCCTTAATGTTCGAAAAAGCTTGTGTCCTTTCATCATAAAAACTATAGAATTTTCCTAAGAAGATCACGGATAATACGCGGCAACTGGGCTCCCGGAAAGAAATAATGGCTGAACTATTCAATCACGACTCTGTAAAAATCGATGTCTTACCGGGTGGCGCAAAGCGACAACGATTGATCGATAATAACCGAATTAATGGTAGTGAGTGTGTATTCGATCGAATTACGCTAGAGAGCAATACTACATTTGATATCAATACAGCCGAAACTGATATTACTTGGGTGCAGCTTCTCAAAGGGTCCGCAGTTTTGTATAGCGGAGAAAAGGAATGGGTATTAGCTGAATCACATGTTTTTTTTATGGGCCCTGGTTCCCGTGGAAAATTAAGCGCTAGCAAAGGCGCTATTTTTATTTTGCTTAATATCACTAATGCTCTTAGTTTTGATCCAGGTATTGCAACTAATAACTCAGAAATACAGTTTTTTGACTTAGGATCAGAACCAGTTCTGGAATCGAAGCATGATGAACGTACTCGAGTCTACATCGTGACCAAGAAACTATTTGGGACTACAGCTCTTGCGGGAGAACTCGTTATTTTTCCTGCAGGGTCTATGAGTGCTAATCACCACCATACTGGTGCTGAGCATTTTCAATATATCTTACGTGGTGAAGGTACTGTATTCCTGAACGAGACTCCCCATCCACTAAAAAGTGGTGATCTTGTTTATAAATATGATGGCGAAAGGCACTACTGCCATAATAATGGTGAAGAAGAATTTGCCTTCGTAGAATTTTTTGTGCCTGGCAAGTGGGAAACTGTCTGGGCTGATCCAGAACGAAGTTGTACTTGGTCCCCTACAGGTCAGAATCTTCGAGGCGGAACTGCTAGTAGAGACATTACAGCTCATACAAGCGATGGAACTATTTACGATGATGTTTGACTACGAGTTAGTCAAAGCATGGATTGAAGCTCTGCGCTCTAAGCGTAATAAATAAAATCTCATGAAAGCTATGCAATGGAAACATCCAATTCATTTCCTGGCATATGGCTTTGGCTCTGGACTAATGCCTGTAATGCCAGGAACTTTTGGCACCCTCGTTGGCATTGGTTTTTTGTATGTCCTATCGTCTTTAGACCCGCTTTCCTATGCAGCGGTTGTATTAGTCGGCGGTTTATTAGGTATTTTTATATGCGAAAAAACCGCTAAAAATCTGGGTAAAAAAGACCCAAAAAGCATAGTTTGGGATGAAATTATTGGTTTTTTAGTCGCTATGTACCTAATTCCACATAAATGGTATTGGGTATTAGCTGGTTTCGTTATATTCCGGATATTCGATATCTGGAAACCATATCCAATTAAGGCTATTGAGAAAAATCTAGGAGTAGGCCTGGGAATCATGGCAGATGATATCGTTGCCGGGCTTTATACGCTTTCAATATTGCATGGAGTTCGTTGGGGATTCGATATCCTTTGAACCATTGAAACACACAGAATTAATATTAAAACCTGCAACTAATATAGTGCCTAACACTTCCTATGTAGGCATATTTTTTGTTAATTAATTAACGAGCTAATAGCCCATTGCAGCACCGTCTTTACGCGGATCAGACCCGCCAAAATAAACTAATGGATCATCGGTACGCCATATGGCCTGGTAACCACCATGCAACCCTGTTGTTGGAGATACCCTGTGGCCAAGTTCTGCAAGCTGTAGTTTTACTGCATCAGTAACACCATGCTCAAACGCAACTTCACCAGCATCGTTTGATCGGCCGAGCCAAGGGCTACTTTGGCTAATGTGGCTCATTCGTGGTTGTTCCCCAGCCTGCTGGGGTGACATATGAAAATCAATCAGATTCATTAGCACCTGGGCATGTCCCTGGGGCTGAAAGTCACCGCCCATAACCCCGAATGAAAGAAGCGGCCTCCCACCTTCAGTGACAAAGGCTGGAATTATTGTATGAAAGGGACGTTTATGTGGCTCAAGTCGGTTTGGATGTTCTAAATCAAGTGAAAAAGCTTGACCTCGATTTTGCATTGCAAACCCGACTCCATCTGGAGAGATTGTCGACCCAAAGTCTGAATAAATACTTTGAATCAGAGAAATCATATTGCCCTCGCTATCCGCAGCTGTCATATAGATAGTGTCAGAATCTAGCTCTGGATCTCCCGGCATGACCCTTTGGCTAACACTCATAGGATCAATTAGCGCTGCCCGCTCGGCGGCATATTCCTTTGAAATCAACCATTCCACAGGAATATCAGAAAAAGTTGGATCGGCGTAATAAAGTGCACGATCTTCAAAAGCAAGACGCTTGGCTTCAACAAAAAGATGTAAATGCTCTGCAGAATTATGTTCAAGAGAAGCTATATCGAAATGCTCTAGTATGTTTAACATCTGAAGTGCTGCAATACCCTGACCATTTGGCGGCAATTCCCAAACATCAAACCCCCGATAACTTGTAGTCACTGGCTCAACCCAGTTTGCACTGTGATCTGCCAGATCTTGCAAGCTCATATATCCACCAAGTTCTGTAGATTTAGCTACTATCTGCTCAGCAATTTCTCCCCGATAGAATGCCTCAGCCCCACCCTCGGCAATTTGCCTGTAGCTCT
>DJLG01000030.1:710-31302 GCA_002434915.1 Proteobacteria bacterium UBA6522 | reverse complement strand
CTTTTTTCACAGTTGGAAGCGCTAGTAGGTCAACCACAATAGTGCTGTTCTGAGTTTTTGAATTAGTTTTAGGTCAAAATATTAGATGACCAGGTTGATGCCTTGCTTATCTATACAAAGCATTAGATCGTGAAATCATGTCTTTGAATCACCTATTCAAAACTACGAGTTAGAGTAGTTATGAATATGACTTGCTGTTAAGTAGAACTGTAATTAAAGCGTACAGTTTCGTTATAAACCCATCATTAAAGCAAGCATTTACCGTTACTTTATCTGAACCAAATAGCACGATCTCAGAACCAATAAATAAGAATTTATTTATCTTATGAGTCGACAGATACAGTTTCATCATTCATAACCTATCTCTACATGGAGGCATCGCAATGATTTTAAGTAAAAAAACTATATGCATATTGAAAGGAAAGCTACAACGATCTGTTTGCTATCTGACAGTTATTTTTTTGCCTGCTATAACCTGGGGTGCTGATCCTGTGGACAGGGAGTATGTCATTGATGAACGTGGAGAGTTACGAGCTTTTTCACGTGCCGTTGCAACCCAAGGTGGTAGAACGATTTGGTTGGCTGGTCAGACGGCAACTATTGATGCTAGCGGGAACTTATTAATAGGTGATTTTGAGGGTCAAACACGAGAGATCTTTAATATTTTGAGTCAACGTTTAGAACATTTTGGCGGTACGTTATCCGATATTGTCACGATGACCGTTTATATTAACGATGTGCGAAATGGCGATGCTTTCGTTGAGATAAGGAAAGAGCAGTTTGAAGAGGGCAGATACCCTTCAAGCGCCTTGATCACAGTAGTAGGGTTTGCTCGTCCTGAGATTATGATTGAAATCAAAGCTACTGCGGTTGTGGAAGGTGATTAGCTTACCAGGGTTTAATGATATGTTGTTCGTTGGTTAATATGAGCAAGTAGCTGAATACGTGCGGTTCATAGAGGAGATGTAATGAAAATTATATTTTGTTGTATGCGTTTCTATTATGTTCGCTTAATTTTAGTTTTCATGATCGCTGGTTTTTTCACAGTCCCTATAAAAGCTCAGGAGACAAGAGGACCCCGAGATCAACCCGGCGCAGAGATGGTACTTTATTCGCCTGAACAGCATGAGCTTTACGATGGCCGTTTTGTTATTTCGGGACAGAGAATCTATCAGGTTGGAAATCTGGATGATGAATCCCCCTGGGATCATATGGGTGATGATGCTTCTAATCTACGTTTAGTGGAGGGTAACATTTCTTTAGATGTAAACGCATTAGAGAATACTGGCACGTTTCGTGCAGAACTAGAATTACCTGAGGGCACATATATTGTTGAGTTAGATCGTATCTTTGAGTTTTCTGAATGCCAAGATGGGGGTGTTGCGGCATATCTTTTTGAGCATGGTAATTCTGGATGCGGTGATTCTAATTGGCCAAAGAGCCTTTTGTTTGTGGCTGGTTGGGGTTATGGCCATGCTACTTTAAATGGTGAGTTGTTGTATGAGGATTATCAGATGCATTTTATGGTCACCCAGGGCATGCGAGATAGAGATACATTAGAAGTGCTTTTGGAGCCAAGATCTGGGGAAGCTGGTGCTATCAATCCCGCAGCTCAACAACTTGATTTTTATATACGTAGCCCTGAGGCTAATGCACAGAATCATCCTAGTAGGGAAGTTTTTGATCATTTTTTTGCCATGGAGGTAACTTGGCATTAAATAACGTTGGGGGTGCAGCATGAATAGAACGATCTGTATTCTGTTTGGTTTTTATTTAATGCCTATTCCAAGCGTTGCTCATCATGCTTTCTCAGGAGTTTTTGACATGAATAATCTGACTGAGCTAGAAGGTCAGATTACACGCTTGATGTGGCGAAACCCCCATGTACAGTTCACTATGCTTGATGCAAACGATGAGCTGTGGGATATCGAGACTAATTCTGTGAGTATTCTTAGTCGAATGAATGTTAGCTCGGACCTGCTTGCTGAGGGTGACCGAGTTACCGTGGCCGGATATCCTGCCCGCAGTGGCTCCAATGAAATGTGGATCAACAATATTCTACTAATGGATGGAACAGAACTCGTTACCAGACCAGGTGCCAATCCATACTGGTCAGATGAACATTTAGGTGAGTCCGATACCTGGTTGGAAGCTGGTGCTGAGGGAGGAGAGAGTCTGGGTATTTTCCGTGTCTGGAGCACAAGATTTAATGGGCCAGGACGCTATATGTTTTTAGATGATTACCCACTGACTGAAACAGCAGCGGCCATCCAAGCGGCCTTTGATCCGCTTTTAGATAACCCAATAGGAGAATGTTCGCCGAAGGGCATGCCTTGGATTATGCAGCAGCCTTATCCGGTTAAGTTTTCCAAAGATGGAAATAATATTCTTTTCCATATTGAAGAGTATGACTTAGTTCGAACAATTTATATGGTTCAGGATGGGATTGAAATCAATATACAGCCGTCTCTCTTAGGACACTCAGTTGGTAGATGGGAAGGAGAAGACCTTGTTGTTTCTACCCACTCAGTGGACTGGTACTACTTTAATTCGGGTGGAATACCTCAAAGTGCAAATGCCCGTTTTGAGGAGCGATTCTCACTTAGCGGGGATGGAGCTAATCTTGATTACACAATTGTTGTAAGTGACCCTGAGACTTTTACCGAGCCAGTACTAATGACAAAACAATGGGTGTGGCGGCCGGGTGAGACGGTAAATCCCTACATATGCACAAATTATTGAAGGTAAAGTATTTTTATTCTGTTCTAGATTTTAGATGATTAGGGTTGCAACTGACTAAAATGAGACCTGATCCGAACCTTTTAAGCCTAGTATCTGTCTGGTTTCATCAGGTGTAGCAACAGATAGTCCCAATTCCTCTAATATGTTTCTGACAAGTCTGACCTGTTCTGCATTTGATTCAGCAAGCTTGCCTGGGCCGGCCCATATCGAATCTTCTAGGCCCACTCGAACATTAGACCCCAGGCTTGCTCCTTGACGGGCGATTTCCATCTGATTACGTCCTGCACCTAAAACAGACCATTGATACGTGTCACCAAGTAGTCGATCTGCTGTTTTTCGCATGTGCTGCAGATCATCAGGGTGAGCTCCAATTCCACCAAGGATACCCATAACGCTCTGCACAAATAAAGGTGGTTCTACTAATCCTCGATCTAAAAAATGTGCGAGATTATAGAGATGAGAAATGTCATAGCATTCAAACTCAAAACGAGTTTTGTTTTCACGACATGAGCTCAGAATGTACTCAATATCTGCAAAGGTATTTTTAAAAACTAGATCTCTGCTATTTTCTAGGTAGGTTCGTTCCCATGCATGATCGAAGTCTTTAAATCGGTTTAGCATTGGATAAAGCCCAAAATTCATAGAACCCATATTGAGTGAGGCTACTTCAGGTTTTAGTTGAAGGGCCGGTTGAAGGCGCTCTTCAATAGTCATGGTTGCCGCTCCACCGCTAGTCAGGTTAATGACAGCATTCGTATTATTTTTAATAGTAGGCAGAAATTTTTGAAATACTTTTGGGTCTTGTGTAGGGCGACCATCTTTTGGGTCTCGAGCATGAAGGTGCAGTATTGATGCACCTGCCTCGACGGCTGCAATTCCTGCTTCCGCAATCTCTTCAGGAGAGACAGGCAAGTACGGTGACATAGATGGGGTGTGAATTGAGCCTGTAATGGCACAGGTAATAATAATTTTATTTGCAGAATCCATGCTGATCCTTTTGCCCAGAAAGTCTAGGTTCTAGCATACCTCGAATACCACAACCAGTTAGTTTAAATAATCATCTAGTACCAAATATTTGATACGAAACCCTATCCCCAAAACTTTTTTAATGTATTAGTTTGCATAAATTATTTAAGCCAGCTTTCTTTTTTATAACATTATAAGGTAATGTTTTTCAGCAAAATCTAATTTGATTGGCAATAAACAGAGGTTTGAGGTTTGTATTTCCTAAGATTTATTCTTTTGTTTTTTTTATTTTCAGTGCTTTCGGTGAGAGCACAAGAAAATCCTCCTCTAGACGTCCTTTTTATTGCTATTGATGATTTAAATGACTGGGTTGGTGTTCTTGAAGGACATCCACAAGCAAGAACGCCTAATATAGATGCATTGGCTGCCCGTGGCACCTTATTTACCAATGCACATTCAAATGCAGCCTTATGTAATCCCTCGCGTACTTCATTGATGCTTGGCTTACGTCCCTCGACGTTGGGGATTTATGGAAACAGTCCTAATTGGACGGAGATAGAATCGCTTGCAGAGTTACCTACAATACCGCGGTTTCTTCGAGATCACGGCTATAGTACGTATGGAGCTGGTAAAATTTTTCATGCGCATACCTTTTATGAATCAGGTTTCTATGGATATAACGATCCTTCCTCATGGGATGCGTTTTATCCATCCTTAGAGCGCCAGTTACCTGATGAGGTGACCCCTATTAATCGCCCAGTTAATCGTAACCCCATTGATGCCCGTTTTGATTGGGCCCCTGTTGTTGTTGACGATAGGGCTATGGGTGATGGACAGGTTACTCATTGGGTGGAAAACCAGCTTAAGACAGTAGTTAGTGGACCTAGGTTCACTGCTGTTGGTATTTTTCGACCTCACCTGCCATGGTATGTGCCCCAGTCCTATATAGACATGCATCCGCTTGAAGAAATAATTCTCCCGGTGGTTCCTGAGAATGACCTAGATGATTTGCCTGATCTGCCTCTTAATAGTGAGGTGTTTGAGCGCAAGGCCTTTTTGCCACCAAGAGAAATACACCAATGGACTATTGATGCGAATAAATGGAGTGAAGGCGTACAAGCCTATCTTGCAAGTACGAGTTTTGCTGATGCTATGGTTGGTCGTGTTATTGAGGCTTTGGATCAGAGTGGGCGTGCGGATAATACGATTATCATCCTTTGGTCAGACCATGGGTGGCACCTAGGCGAAAAACATCGTTGGCGTAAAACGACTCTATGGGAAGAATCTACTAGAGTGCCTTTCATTGTTGTTGCACCTGGTGTAACAACACCGGGAACACGTAGTTCTCGAACAGTGTCTTTAATAGATATATTTCCAACTGTTGCCGAACTAGTCCGGTTACAGCCACCCAGCTATCTAGAAGGGTCAAGTCTAGTACCTCTATTAAGAAATCCTGATGCGATTTGGGATAAGCCTGCCATTTCAACTCTTGGATTTGGAAACCATGCAGTGCGAACAGAAGACTTTCGATATATCCGGTATTCAGACGGTAGCGAGGAACTGTATGACCATAAGTTGGATCCAAATGAGTGGATGAATTTAGCTAATGACCCATCTTATATAGATGTTATAGATGAGCTCAGTGAGATGGTTCCTGAACTGAATACTCCCGATATAGCTAACTAATGCTTACTTGGAGCATTGGGCTCTTATGCCCTAGCCGAATCAATACTATTGTTTTACAAAGTAATGACAATTTTCCCTAAGTGAGCGCTGCTATCCATATATTCATAAGCAGCTGGTGCCTCCTCGAAAGAAAACACTCGGTCTATGACTGGTCGCAACCCGTGTTCTGTAAGAAATTCATTCATGGCTATAAAGTCATCACGTGAACCTACTGCAATGTTAGTCATTGATGTTCCACGAGGGAGCGATCCCAATGAAAGTTCATCAGCCCGTCCAGACAAAGCGCCAATAAGAGCAATATGGCCATCGTAAGCAAGGGTTTCAATTGCACGATAGAGCGTTTCTCTGCCTACCACATCCAGTACGTGATCGATGCCAGCACCTCCGGTAAGTTCCAATACAGTTTTTTGCCATTCGGTATTAGTTCGGTAATTGACGGTACCTATAGCACCTAAGGCACGTGCTTTAATTAGTTTTTCATCACTTGAGCTGGTGATAATAGGTTTTGCACCAGCTGCTGCAGCAAGTTGCAAGCCAAAAATAGAAACCCCACCAGTCCCTTCTAGAAGAACGTGTTGTCCACTTTTAAGATTTCCATCAGTGAAAAGTGCACGCCAGGCTGTGAGGGCAGCACATGGAAGTGTAGCCGCTTCTTCATAGCTAAGGTGGTCAGGGATTAATACTAAGCCGGTTTCATGACTAACTATCATTTCACTCAGCATGCCATCTACACCACCACCTCGACCGCTAGCAAGAGCTTCCGCAGTTCTTCGTCCACCAGGCCAATCGGCAAAAAATGTTCCAGCTACTCGGTCACCTACAGAAAATGCTGTCACATTATGGCCAATAGCTATTACTTCACCGGCACCGTCTGAGGTTGGAACAAGTCCGTTAGGCGGGTTTCTGTGAAGTACTGCTAAATCTCGTCTATTGAGTGAAACTGCACGAACTTGTACTAGGACTTCATTTGCACCTGGCTCTGGTTGCAATATATTTCGCATCACAAGCTGGGCGCCATTCGGCCCCGATTCCAGTTGATACTGACGGATATTTTGGGCGTCTGCGGTTAGGGTATTTAAGGCGATGCCAAGCAATACCAGAATACTTAATATGTATTTACAGCTAATTTTTTTTAGCATGTGAGAGTGCCCCGAAATTTGATCTAACTCAATTTTAACATGTCATTAACTTCCTAACCCCGGATAACTATGCCGGAGTTATCGACTAAAAATGTAGACTGCCCCTGAGTCAAAAGCGGAATTGTCTGCCTGGATACTATCTAGGCCTTCAGCCGCACTATCTTCAAATTGTGCTCCTATGGCTAGCAGGGACCCATCTTGATTTAGGCTCATAGAGCTGCCGAATTCATCAAACGCTTCACTATTTGAAGATTTTATATAAGAAGTTTGAGTCCATGTATCTTCCGTACGGTTGAATAAGTACACAGCGCCGGCCTCGGTGGCTTCATTATTCAGCTGATTTCCATCAACACCTTTTGCTGAGCTGTCTTCGAGCTGTGCACTGGCCGCTAATGTATTTCCATCACCACTTAACGCAAGTCTTGAACCAAACCAGTCATTACGATCCGTATTCGATGATTTAATATAGGCTTGCTCTGACCAGCTATCATTATCATAAACGTAGACATAAACCGCGCCAGTAGATGCATCACTTTCTCTATCAGGTTGCGCAATACTATTGATGCCAGTAGTCATACCGTCTTCATCCAAAGCTGTTGCAACGAGCGTATTGCCATCATCGCTTATGGCTACTGAAACGCCTAGGGAGTCTTGGCCTTCCGAATTTGATGCTTTCAGATATTCTGTTTGTTGCCAAGTAACGCCATTGTGGTCAAAGATATAAACCGCGCCTGTACCTGGTGCGTCGTCATTTTGTTGGTCATTTGTGCCACTAATAGAACCATCTTCATCAAAACTGCCGACTGCCAGTCTTCGGCCATCCGCCGTGAGTGATAGAGAGTAACCAAATAAGTCACCAGCACCAGTATTAGAAGGTTTGATGTAGGCAGTTTGTTCCCATATCTCTCCATTTCTGTTGAACAAGTACACTGCACCCGCAGATCGTTCTGAGTTATCGGACTGATCTCCGTTTGTGCCTGCTGAACCACCATCTTCTGTGATAGATGAGATTGCTAGGGTATTGCCATCATTACTTAAGGAAACAGCACTCCCAAATTGATCCCCATCACCAAATGCTTCGCCTTGGCCAATTTCTCCAGTATTAGATGCTTTTATATAGGCCTGTTGGACCCATCCTTGGTTTGTGCGGACAAATACGTAAACAGCTCCCGCTTGGGGAATTGAATCATCGGCTTGATTCGAGTTAATTCCAGTGGCACTGCTAGCCTCGAAATGTGACGAGACTGCTAGTGTATCGCCGTTACCATTTAACTCTGTAATGAAGCCAAAATTGTCAGCTAATCCTGGATTGGAGGCCTTAATATATGATTCTTGGGTCCAATTGCCGTTCTGTAATGAAAAAATATATACCGCACCAGAGCCATACATTGAGTCGTTAGTTTGATCTCCGTTAATCCCGGTTGAGTCGCTACTTTCAAAAGGGGCGCCAACTGCTAAGATTTGGCCATCTTGGCTTAAGGCAACGGCATCCCCTAATAAGGTACCGCCTGCACCAAAATTGTCCCCACTCCCGGTATTTGAGGCTTTAAGGTAGGCAGTTTGTTGAAGGGACCCTAAATTTGGGGGTGAAGGCGAGCTTGTTTCCACATCAGAGCTATTACATCCCAAGATTGCTAAGGCTGCTAATGGAAGTGTTTTGAGAACGAATGAGCTTTTTGTTTTATTCATAAGTTTTGGTTTAGAAACGTTATTCAGAAAAATCACTTGTTCGATATATTTCTTGTCCGCTTTTTGACAGCTTAACCTGAGCTCTTTCAGTAAGATTTATATATGGTGCACCACTTTTTAAGCGCCTACCAAGAAGTGTTATTTGATCTCCTGGTTTTAACATGTCTCGTGTCCACCCAAATTCGGTATTCATTCGATTCGGGTTGCCAAATTCAGCATGCCATCTAATGATTTTGCCCTGCGTATTTTCCACGTCCAGGATGAGCCGTGAGTGGGGATTCATAAACTGTAAAGTAACAACAGTTCCAGAAACTTCAATGATTTTGTCCTCATAACGACCAGCGTCACCATGATGTGCATGTAAAGGCAAAATACCTAGGAGGCTAATCGCAACGCTAAGAAGTAGTTTAAACATTCTATTTTCGATGATCATCGTTGCAATGACTCCCCATGTTTTTCTAGTGCTATATTATATAAAGATATAATTTAGCATTCTTGTCAGGGGTCCTCTTAAAATCGTTTTATTTAATCATTTTTATTAAATTTTATTTAAGATGAACTACAGTATCCTTATCACTTATTTCAGTTTATTAGCTTGTGTCTATGCTGTTTATAAAACTTAAAAGGAAGAACAATGAAAACAATAAGTATTTTTAGGTTAATGGTGTTGCTTCCAATAACGGGCTGGCAAGTTTCTACTGCCCAAGACTCTGCGAATCCACTGAATGATTTGCCTAATCCTTATGAAAGAATTTTCCCCTGGGCAGAGATGCCTGACGGTTTGGCTTGGGGGCAAGTAATAGGAGTAGAACAGGGCCCAGATGGGAATATTTATGCTTTCCATCGATGCTTTGAAAACCTTTGTGTGGACCGAGATGAACCCCCTATTCTTGTTTTTACCATCTCAGGTGAGTTCGTCAGGAGTTGGGGAGAGGGAATGTTTATTAGGCCACATGGGTTTCATATAGATGCTGCAGGTAATGTTTGGACAACCGATGATCGTGCCCATGTCGTTTATAAATTTGATGCTAACGGTACGTTATTGATGACTCTAGGCAAAAAAGGTATTAGGGGGCAAGGACCTGATATATTTGATCAGCCCACTGATGTTTTTGTGGCGCCCGATGGCAATATTTTTGTGACTAATGGTCATGGGATGGGAGCGAACCGAGTAATGAAGCTAACCAGTGATGGCGAATTTATAAAAGCATGGGGATCCACGGGAAGTGGTGAAGGTCAGTTTGATATACCTCATGCACTTGAGATGGACTCCCAGGGGCGTTTGTTCATTGGAGATCGCAATAACGGCCGAGTTCAGATTTTTGATCAGGAGGGCAACTTCCTTGATCAGTGGTCTCAGTTTGGCAGACCGAGTGGTTTGGCAATTAGTGCGGATGACATGCTTTATGTTGCTGATAACGAATCTTTTGGCCCACTCAATCCTGGGGTCGAAAAAGGTATTAGAGTTGGGAGCGCAAAGGATGGGACGCTTCATTATTTTATTAAAGATTTAGAAGCCACTAGTTTGGAGGCAGCAGGGGCCGAGGGTGTGGGCGTTGATTCCGAGGGTAATGTGTACGGTGCAGTAGTACGTCGAATGATGTTGGAAAGACATGAAAGGCACTAGAAAAAATATTCTAAGCATAAGCATTTCATGATCAAAGCTTTTAAGGGTAAAGAACCTAAAAAACCTAGCAATACTTTTACTTTGTCTAGGCGATGTTTTGTGACAGGTGCTTCTGCGGCCGCCATGATAGGGCTTGTAAGCCAACCTGCATCAACTCAACAAAATGAGGAGTTAATAATTTTTACTGACGCAAAAACTTTAGCTAATAGAATACGAACACGTGAAGTATCTGTTTTTGAGGTTATGGAACAGTTTTTAGATCAGATTGAGCGGATCAATCCACATGTGAATGCAATACCAACACTTCGATCGCGCGCTGAACTTCTTGAAGAGGCTCGTGGTGCAGATCAAATACTGTCTCGAGGTGATACTGTCGGCGCGCTTTTTGGATTGCCAATGGCGGTGAAGGACCTCTCACTGACAAAAGGGCTTCTTACAACACGTGGCTCTCCGATCTATCAGAACTTTGTGCCAGAAACAGACGAGTTATATGTAGAGCGCCTGAGGGCGGCTGGTGCAATCATAATTGGCAAAACAAATACACCTGAATTTGGTGCAGGCTCGCAAACTTATAACGAGGTCTTTGGTGTTACCTGCAATCCTTATGATTTATCAAAAACTTGTGGTGGTAGTAGTGGTGGTGCTGCAGTAGCCCTAGCATGCGGTATGGTGCCACTCGCTGATGGTACCGATCTTGGGGGTTCTTTAAGAAACCCAGCGAGTTTTTGTAATATTGTCGGGTTTAGACCATCACTCGGGCGTGTGCCTAAGTTATCTGCAAATGCATGGAACTCTCTATCGGTCCATGGTCCAATGGCTCGGTCGGTGTCAGACTTAGCGTATCTATTATCCGTGATGGCTGGTCCAGATTCCCGCGATCCAATTTCACTAGATGACCCTGGTTCAATTTTCCTTGGTTCATTAGAAAGACCTTTCAGGGGGACGAGGATTGCCTGGAGTGAGGATTTAGGGCGTTATCCCGTAGACCCGGTGGTGAATCAGGTTTGTAATGCCTCTAAAAGTGTATTTGAGAATTTAGGTTGTTCTGTATTTGAAGCTGAGCCAGATTTCTCAGATGTGGATGAAATTTTTCAAACACTTCGCGCTTGGGGTTTTGCTGAAAGCAGAAGAGATGATCTTACGGCTCACCGTAATCTAATCAAAGACACTGTAATATGGAATACGGAACTTGGATTAAACCTCACTGCACGTGATATCGGTTCAGTTCAAAAAGCTAGAACTGCTTTGCACCGGCGAGTAATGCTATTCTTTGAAGAGCATGAATTTCTTGTTCTACCAGTGTCACAGGTGCCGCCATTTCCTATAGAGACAGAATGGGTAAGGGAGATCAATGGTACTGAGATGCAAACTTATATTGATTGGATGGCTACTTGCTATGCCATTACCTGTACTGGCCTGCCAGCAATCTCTGTGCCCTGTGGATTTACGCCGGATGGACTACCAATTGGATTGCAGATTGTTGGACGTCATCGTCATGATTTTGAAGTGCTTCAACTTGCATACGCTTTTGAACAGATAACACAGCATTCAAACAAACGCCCAGCTATTATTGATATGGCTTGATTGATGTTTCAATAAACAAAAATTTAGTTTGGAGAAAAAATGAACCTTACAGCTAAAACTCTATTATTTACTGTTCTAACAACATCGTTGGCTTCTGCAGAGATGGTTGGCGTTGATGTTGATATTCATGAAGACGTTCTAGGCGGTAAGTCTTGGGGTTTATCTGGACCATACGAAAAGATGATTGGAACTATGTACTTTGAGGTCGATCCTAATAATTCCGCAAACGAAATTATTGTCGATATTGAGCATGCACCCATTAACGACGAGGGCAACGTAGAGTTTTCTGCAAATTTTGTTCTAATCAAGCCAAAACAGGTGGAACGAGGTAACGGCACAGTCGTTCTTGGTGTGGCAAATCGTGGTACCCGAAGAATGTTGACGTTCTTTAATCATGCACATCAAGATCAGGGTAAGTGGGATGCTGATAATCCAACTGCGGAGGAGCATTTTGGAGATGGTTTTTTGATGGAACAGGGTTTTACCCTGCTTTGGGTGGGTTGGCAGTTTGATGTTCCATTAAGCCGTCCCAATGGATCGAGAGTATTTGTGCCGAGAGTTGAACCTGATGAGCTGATAGAAGGTTTGGTGCGAAGCGACTTTGTTGTAAGGGAAAGGGTTTTCGACCGAACACTTGCAGATCGAAACCATGTGCCATATCCGGTTTCAGATCCAGATGCGCCAGAGAGCGTGCTTACAGTTCGTGATGATGTAGAGGATGCGCGCCAGGTAATTCCTCGGGAACAATGGGCTTTTGCGCGTCTAGAGAACATTGATGATCAGGAAGGTATTGGTGAAGTGGTGCCAGATCGGAACCGTGTATACCTTGAGTCAGGATTTGAGCCTCACCGCATATACGAAGTGATTTATAAGGCAGAAAACCCTGAGGTAATCGGATTAGGTTTGGCGGCACTTAGAGATGCTGTTTCAGCTCTTAAGTATGGTTCTTCAAGCGATCTAAATATTCCGATGGGATCTATAAACCATGCAATAGGTTATGGCATGTCCCAACCAGGCAGGACACTTAGAACGCTGGTTTACATGGGTTTCAATGAGGATGAGCAGCAACGTAAAGCCTTTGATGGAATCATTGCGCAGATAGGGGGGGCTGCTCGGGGTAGTTTTAATCTACGATTTGGACAAGCTTCACGAGACGCTCATCCATTTTTAAACTTTTTTTATCCAACAGATATTTTTCCGTTTACTGATGTGGAACAGACTGATCCGGTAACTGGAGATACTGGAGGTATGCTATCTCATGTGCCTGAAGAGTTTATGCCGAAGGTTTACAACGTTAATTCGTCGTATGAATATTGGGGAAGGGTTTCATCGCTATTGACGACTACCGTGGATGGCCAACAAGATGCGCCAATGATGGATGACCATGCCCGGGTTTATCATTTCGCAGGTTCTGAACATCTGCCCGCGGCATTTCCACCAACGCGGACTAACGGTCAGAACCTTAATAATCCTAATGACTTTTCTTGGTTTATGCGTGCGTTGTTAGTCAGAATGAATGAATGGATTGTAGATGAAAGGCCAGCACCGCCAAGTCAATATCCACTAATCTCAGACGAAACATTGGTTTTTCCTGAAGAAGTTAATTTTCCTGATATCCCTAATATTAATTTTCCTACTAAGACACACAAGGCTTATCGAGTTGATTATGGGCCTCGCTTTGAGTCTGAAGGCATTATCACGAAGGAGCCTCCTGAAGTTGGACCGGCCTTCCCTATACTTGTTCCTCAGGTTAATGAGGACGGGAATGAACTAAGTGGTCTCAAGACTCCTGGAGTTGTTGTTCCGCTTGCAACTTACACTGGTTGGAACCTTTATAATGAAGAATATGGTCCAACTGATACAGCATCCCATATGTCTGGATCTTACATTCCTTTTTCTGCAACAAGAGCTGAGCGAGAAGCTCAGGGCGACCCTCGACTCTCTCTTGAAGAGCGTTATGAGAACCGAGATCATTACCTTGGCCTCATTGCCGCAGAAGCGATTCGACTTATTGAGGAAGGATACTTGCTAGACGATGATCTCAGAGGGATATTGGAGCAGGCAGGTGTTATCTGGGATTCCATCTCTAATTAAAGATGAGATTCTAATAATTTAAGTCCGGAAGCTATTATTGAAACGTCTGTTTTAGGATCAGTTTTTTATCAATGGTATGATGAATATCGGAGGGAGTTCTTATGAAAAACTTTTTTCTCAGGAGCTTAAATGTTCCAGTTTTTGCGTTTCTTTATTGTTTAGCATCGACATCACTTGCACATCATTCATTTGCCGCTCAGTACGATGCTGACCAACCTATAGAGTTGAGTGGGTTTGTCACAAAAGTGGAGTGGACTAATCCTCATGCGCGCTTTTATGTTGATGTTGAGGATGAAAATGGCAATGTCATTAATTGGAATCTTGAATTGGCTAGCCCGAACATGATGGTACGTAATGGTTGGACCCGGCATTTTGTCGTAGAAGGGGATGAAGTAACGGTAATGGGAACGCTTGCAAGGGATGGTTCAAAAATGGCTAATGCTTTAAGAGTTTTTCTCTCTGACGGTACTTTGGTGATGGGTAACAGAGAATAGTGGGGGCATATGAAATATCTTTTATCAGTAATGATGGTTTTGTTTTTTTGGGCTTCATTGCAGGCACAGGAATCCACTAACGCAATTGCTAGAGCAGGAGGTGATTTGCTTTCACAAACTCCTGAGGATGAACTTCTCCAAATGCCCGCGCCACGATTGCCTGATGGAAAACCAGATTTTTCAGGTATCTGGGTGGATACAGGATCGCATCGTAATATTACTGTGGGTTTGGTAGAAGGCGAAGAGCTTGTGCTACTACCGGAAGCAAAGGCGTTAATGGATTCGCGTATGCAAAAAGATGATCCTGAGGCTAATTGCTTGCCAACAGGGATACCGCGAATTGCACCATTTCCATGGAGAATTGTCGGAGCTCCCATGAGTGGAGAAGTCACCCATCTTTACTTTCTTTTTGAAGGCAATATTCATAGTTATCGACAAATTTTTATGGATGGTCGTGAACATCCTGAAGATCCAGACCCTAGCTGGTATGGCCATTCAATTGGGCATTGGGAAGGGGATGTGTTGGTTATTGATACCGTTGGGTTTAATGATAGATTTTGGTTTGATTTTGCAGGACATCCACACACGGAACAGCTCCATACAATAGAGAGGTATGAACGTGTAAATTATGGAACACTCCGTAAGACGGTGACCATCATTGATCCAGGCGCATATGAAAAACCATTCACAGTTTCTTTTGATTCTACTTTGCGGCCTGGCTGGGACATTATGGAATACATTTGTAATGAGAATAATCAGGATGTAGAACATATTGTTGGGCCAGCTGGACAGGGTGGCAATCAGGCTGGTCGTCTCTAATATTTTTTTAGATTTGGTAGAATTTGTGTGCGAAGGGCCTCTAGCAGTGGCCCTTTTGCCTATTTAAAATGACTGATAACCAATACTATTTTTCTCCTTGATTTGCGATTGGTAATTCATGCCAATTGGTTGTGTATTTGGGTGAGGCCATATTTTGTTTCATAGGCGACCATTGATTAATATTTTGTGATGCATAATAAATTCGAGTTTCATACACATTGAGCTGATCAATGTATTGCATAAGTCGTGTATTTTCTTTTGGTTCATTAGGGTCTTTAAATAAAGAATATTGCTTTGATTTTTCGTTAGTAAACCTACTAAGTAGAATGCCAGCTTTCGCATAATCATAACCAGTTCTAAAAATAGGGATTAAAGCCTTTTTTGCTGCCATTAAAATATCTCTAGTATCATTAGTTGGAGTTAATAGTTCTACAGTTTTATAGCCGGTATGTTCTGGTTTACGCTTATTAAAAGGGCTGGTTCTAATAAAGACTGATACCTGAGAGCATTTTTGTTTTTCGTTTCTTAATTTTTCTGCAGCTCTTACAGCAAAATTACTGACAATAGGTTTTAAGGTTTCCAAGTCGCTCACCCGATTACCAAAACTTCTGCTCACGATAATTTGTTTTTTAGCTGTCATGCTATGTTCAAGATTGAGGCATCTTTGACCCCTTAGTTCCCTAACGGTTCTTTCTAAAACAACACTGAATTTTCGCCTGATATAATTCGGGTCTGTGTCTGCTAAATGTAAGGCATTAGTTATTCTTGCCTTATTCAGATGTGCATTTAATCTTCTTCCAACTCCCCAAACATCATGAACTGGAGTATTTGCTAGCGCGTTTCTGATATCTTTTTTTGTCGCAAGGCGATAAACCTTGGTTGAAATATCGAGTCGCTTTGCTTCATTGATGGCTATTTTGGTTAACGTTTTGGTTGGTGCTATGCCAATACGAACGGGTACGCCAGTCCATTGCTTTACTAAATTTCTTATATAGCAACCAAAGCCGTATAAATCATAGTGTTGTTCGAAAGTATCTAGCCCTAAAAAAGCCTCATCAATGCTATAGATTTCTACTCTAGGAATGAGGCCTTCTAGAATATTCATGACTCTAGCCGACATGTCACCATAGAAGGTGAAATTGGATGAAAACACTTTACCGCCTTGGGCAAGAAAGGAATTTTTTATTTTGAACCAGGGCACGCCCATACCAACTCCCATTTTTTTTGCTTCGGTGCTTCTGGCAATAACACATCCATCATTATTGGAAAGGACAACTATAGGTGTGTTTTTTAGATCAGGACGAAAAATCCTTTCGCAGGACGCGTAAAAGCTTTCACAATCTACCAGCGCTAGTGCCATTAAAATTTATTAATAGCAGCAGTGACTGTGCCTACTATTTCTAAGTCTTGGCCATGGTTAATAAAGATAGGAGGGTAGTCAGGGTTATCTGGCACTAAGCACATTTTTGGTTTTAGTTTTAGCCTCTTACATACAAACTCTCCGTCTATAGAAGCAACCACGATACTGTTATGAGTTGGCTTAATGCTGCGATCGACGATAAGGACTGCTTGATCTGTTATTCCAGACCCAATCATAGACTGACCTTGAGCTCTTACTAAAAAAGTTGCTGCTCCGTTTTTAATAAGATGTTTATTAAGATCGATAGGGCTTTCAATATAGTCACTAGCTGGACTGGGGAATCCCGCATGGACTGGTTCAAGAAAATAGGGCATAAATATTGCCGGTAAATTTTCCTCAGATATTTTTCCGATATAGTTTACTTTCATAGGGATAATGCTGTATTTATATACAGTATATTTTAAATGTCTTTTTTGTAAAGTCATTTAAGGCTAAGTACTAATTAGTACTGCCAAACTTAGGTTGACGACTTGAGTTATAGGCAAAATCGGTTAAGAGCTCCTTTTTACTGTCAACAACAGTAGAATTGTCTCTAAATAAGGAGAAAACTGATGCCTATGCATATTCAAGCTATCTGTATTTTTTTATCCGTTATCCTCACAAATCCGCTGTATGCTCAAACAACACCGCTTGAGCGACTTGAAACCTACGTTGAGATTGATACGACCAACCCTCCAGGCAATGAGACTCGAGGTGTAGAGTTTTTTGCAGCTATTTTTGATGAAATTGGCATTCCTTATGAGACGGCTGAATCGGCGCCGGGACGTGGCAATATCTGGGCTCGATTGGAGGGCGGAGATGAGCCGGGTGTAGTTTTGTTGCACCATATTGATGTTGTACCGGCAACTCCAGAGATGTGGGACACAGACCCCTTACAAGCTATTGAGATAGATGGGGAGTTATTTGGGCGAGGAACATTGGATACCAAGTCTCTTGGAATAATGCATCTTGAAGCGTTTTTGGCGCTTTATGAAAGTGGAGTATCGTTGAATCGTGATGTCATTTTTATGGCAACTGCAGATGAAGAAGCTGGCGGATTCTTTGGTGCCGGTTGGATGGTGGAGAACCGACTTGATATATTTGAGGATGTTGGTTTTGTCTTGAATGAAGGTGGTCGAGGTACTGAAACCCATGACGGACATACGTGGTTTCAGATCGAGGTTGCCCAGAAACGTCCTTCTTGGCTGAGGTTAACAGCTACGGGCCAACCCGGACATGGTTCCCGGCCCCTGCCAAATTATGCAACGACTCGTCTGATAGCTGCTTTACAACGAATTCATGAGACACCTTTCGAGCCTCGGGTGCTCGGTCCTGTTCGGGAAATGTTTCATGGCATTTCAGACTATGTAGACACTAAGTGGCAGGAACCGCTAAGAAACATTGATGAGTCTATTCTGGATCCAGAATTTTTAGCGGAGTTTCAGGCGGAGCAACCTACGCTACACTCTTTGATTCGAAATACCTGTTCTATAACAATGCTTACAGGGAGCCAGAAAATTAATGTTGTGCCTCCAACGGCAGTTGCAGAGTTAGATTGTCGTATTCTTCCTGACCAAGATTCCGATGAGTTTCTTGAAGGAATACGTCAGCGTATAAACGATGATCAAATCGAGGTAGAGCAGATTATGTTATTCAGCGCCGCATCAACGAGTTCTGATACCCCGCTTTACAGTCTGTTAGTTCAAAAAATTCAGGAAAATTATCCAAATGCTGGTGTGGCTCCATCAGTATTGGGAGGATTTACAGACAGCCATTTCTTTCGTGATATTGATATTGCAAGTTATGGGTTTATTCCTGTTATTCGCACCGCAGAACAAGCTGCTGGTGTGCATGGAAATAATGAGCGTATCGGTATCGACGCCTTTAACCAAGGTGTGAGAATAATGATTGATGTTGTTGAGGATTTTGCAACAAACTAGAAAAAATGAGGAAAAATTATGCAAGATTTACTTAATAGACGGGATTTCCTGGTCACGTCATCTGCCGGTTTAACGGCGGCAGCTGGTGCAACTCTTTTCTCATTTCCATTATCAATAAATGCTCAAGGAAATAGGTCGGCTCAGGTGCCTCGTGGAACGTATGTACGTGCGGATGCTGATATGGATTTGTTTTTTCTTTCAGGTACAACGGCCCTAGACCTTTACCATTTACATCCTCATGTTCCCTATGAAATGACAGTGCCTGAAGATATTCGAGGACAGACACACATGTGTATGCGTAATTTCAAAGAAATTTTAGATGATCAATCAGTGACCTGGAGAGATGTCGTAAAGATTAATCGCTTTCAAACTGACCTTTCAGAATCTAATGCTATTGAAGAGGTTATGGCTGAGTATTTTGATTTTTGGGATTGGTGGCCTGCGATGACTGCCATGAAAATTAGAAACCTCAGTTCTGTTCCTACCCGTTTAGAAATGGAGCTTATTGCTGTCATTCCACGGGAAGCGTGAACTACTAAAATAATATTAAGGATAACGATTATGCCAATACAAGTAGTCAACACAAGAAATGTGCTTAAGACGAGTTTTGCTGCTGGTCTACGCATCAGCTCTGATATGGACCTTCTATTTCTTTCCGGTGTCACTGCCCGCCCTTTGGACCTGGCTCCTGAGGATTCCTTCCAATTCCCCGAAGATCCCGATCAGCAAGCACGATTGGCTTTAGACAATATTCAAGGAGTATTGGATGAAGCAGGAATCACATGGCGTGAGGTTATCAAGATTGTAAGATTCTATACCGAAACACCCTCTAACTCTGTCAGGGCAGAGTACCTTGGCGACTGGAATCCATGCAGTACAACTTTAGGCGTTGATGAACTTCCAGAGGCTGGGGCAAAGATTATGTTCGATGTTACTGCCGCTGTGCCACAGACTTAGGTTTCGGATAAGCTTAAAAGGCACCTAATATATTAGGAGTGCTTTATGTTTTTAAGACCAGCCAGATTAACATTTTATTTCGTTTCGTTAGTCATAGTGTTCTCCGTCTCTGGCAGAGTATTTGCTCACCATGCGGTTACAGTTGCCTATGACACAGAAAACCTTATGTCTATAGAAGGCGAGGTTATAGATATATTCTGGAGAAACCCTCATATTGTATTAACCGTTGAAAGAACCCTTGAAAATGGTAATACCGAGACTTGGGAAGCTGAATCTGGATCTACCAATTCACTGCAGAGAATAGGAATAGGTCGCGATATAGTATCCATTGGTGATCATGTTTCACTTTTTGGGGCCATATCCAGGCGCGGACTGAATACTATGGCCGCTTATACAATGATATTGTCGAGTGGAATCGAAGTGCCTCTATGGCCCCAGCGGGCGGCTCGGATTGGGAGGGAAATCCAACTAGCTCCGATTTCTGAAGTAGCACAGGAGCGTGGGTCACTTGAGGCTAGGGGAATTTATCGTGTTTGGAGTCGAACTGGTACTGGCCTAGCATCTAATTTGCCATTCACGGCTGCTGCGATGGAAGCCAGACAGGATTTTGATCCACTTGGGGATGATCCCGCACTGCAATGTATTCCACCTGGAATGCCAGCCATGATGAACAACCCTTACCCCATTGAGTTTGCCCAAGACGGAGACAATATTCTTTTACGGCTTGAGGAATGGGATGGTGTTCGAACGATTCATATGGCATCAGCTGCTTCAGTGGAGGATCAGCCAGCCACATCCTATGGTTATTCTGTAGGGCGTTGGGAAGGTAACGTGCTTGTTGTAACCACTACTAGAATTAATGAGCCTTTTTTTGACGATATCGGAACACCTCAGAGCGAGAATATAGAAATTGTCGAGCGATTTACTCTCAGTGATAATGAAAATGAGTTGAGCTATGGAGTTATCTTGACTGACGCTGCTACTTTTAGAGAACCTGCGACCCTAACTGGAGTTTGGTTTTGGCAGCCTGGAGAGGAAATCAAACCTTTTGAGTGCGCACTTCCCGATGCATAATGTCTATGCCTTGATCAATGAGAAAACACAAAACTAAGACAGTTCTCAAGACTTTCAGGGAATAAGAATGATCGTTAGAGCTGATCAGGGTAGAGGGATGAGGTTATTCCTTCCACGCCAGCTAAATCCTAACGGTTTATTATCCCATACGATAGACAAGCCATAGAGCTAGATCTGGGAACATAATAAGAAGCGTTAGAACTACTAGTTCACCAATGACGAATGGGAAAACCCCTCTAAATATCTCTTCCATTGGAACGTCTGGTGCGACCCTACGCATCACAAAGACATTTGCCCCGATAGGTGGAGTGATTAGCGCTAATTCAGCCATGATTACAACAAAAACACCGAACCAAACGGGATCAATACCAAGCTCATTAACAACTGGAAGGATGAAAGGAATTGTTAGGACTAACATGCCAAATACATCCAACATGGCACCCAAAACAAAGTAGAGCAATATCAATAAAATCAGAAAACCGACGCGCCCAAATTCTGCTGCGATAATAATATCTACTAATGCGTTGGTAAGTCCCGTTACCGCAAGAAATCTTGCCATCATATATCCACCAACAATAATGGCAAATATCATCGCGCTAATTAGTGTCGTACCTTTAAGTGCGTCTCTCATCGCTTTCAAGCTGAGCTTTCTTTGTAGTAAAGCGGCTACTAAAACGCCCGCACAACCCACACCAGCTGCTTCTGTTGGAGTAAAAATTCCTGCGTAGATACCACCAATTATCAGAAAAAATAACCCGGTTACCGGACCCAAACGACCGACCGCAGTCATACGCTCCCGCCAGCTTGCAGGAGGTCCTTTCGGGCCAAGAGCAGGGTTTAATAGGCAGCGTATAAGGATAATAGATGAAAACATTAGAGCGGTGATCACGCCTGGGATGATTCCAGCAATAAATAGTGCGCCAATTGATGTTTCTGTCATGACGCCATAAAAAATAAAGATTAGGCTAGGGGGGATGAGAATTCCGAGAGTACCGGATGCCGCTAATGCTCCGGTGGCAAGACGAGAGTCATACTTAAAGCGTCTCATTTCAGGCATAACAATTGTGCCCATAGTGGCCACAGTTGCGATACTTGATCCGGTTACCGCTCCAAATCCCCCGCAGGCTAAAACTGAAGATATCGCCATGCCTCCCGGCACACGACCAACCCATTTTCGTAGTCCCTCATATAGATCGCTCGCGAGTCCTGCATGATAGAAAAGCTGTCCCATCAGCACGAACAAAGGCACAGCAACAAAAATAAAGTCACGCCCATGTTCCCATGGGATTAATGCAGCATGTGCCATAGTAGGGGATGGCCCCTCTACAACCCATAAACCAACCACCCCAGTAAACGCCATTGCAAACGCAATAGGTACCCCAAAGGCTAGCAACACAAGCAAAAAAACAACGCCCAGAATGCCTATTAGAATTAAATCCATGGGCTGGAATCGTCTAGTTCATCAGTTGAATCTGCAAAGGGGCTTATTAGGATTCGTATGGAAAAAACAATTCCACACAGACCGATAAACACCATAAAAGGCCACAATTGCACGTTTAAATCTTCGCCCGTCTCAGTAGTTAAAAACATGTAACGAGAAAAAAGGAAAGCTTGAATAGTTAATAGAAAGAAAAAAACTAAGCTAGCTAAAGCAGATAAGACATTTGCTAGGCTTTGCCATTCAGGTGAAAGTCGTGTGTAAATGACTTCCATTCGAATATGAAATCCACGATCCCATGCATGTGGTAACGCTGAGAAAAGAGTCATCAGCAATAATAGGCCATTCGCATCTCGGCTCCACTGCAGTGGAGCATTAAATACATACCTTAATATAACCTCCAATGTGACAAGCAAGAATAGTGCAGGTAGCGAACCGTAGACACCAAAGTTATAAAGCCATCGAGATGTTTTCTTGGACCAGCGATCAAGGGAATAGCTAATCATAGATCGATGATTCCCTGAGTTGGGGAATTCATGATGCGATCGTTAATCTGACTATTTGATAGAGAGGCATATTCTGCAGCTAATGATTCGAGGTCGCTTACAGCAGCCCGCGCTGATAAACCGGCCGCTTCCTGTTGAGCGATGTAGCGTTCTTTTAGTGGGGCTACTTTCTCTCTCCAGCGATTAAGCTCATCTTCTTCAAGTTCGAAAATTTCCACTCCTGATTCTCGAAGCGTCTCAAATGCATGTTCATACCCAGAACCACTATAGAAGTTCTGTACCGTAAGTTGACTTCTTATGCGCAGTAATTGGTATAACGCTATTCTCAAATCTTGCGGTAAAGCGTCAAAACTGCGTTGGTTGAGGCAGTAGTGCAATACAAGAATATTTATATCGACCCGCGTGTAATAAAGGCCAATTTCTTGAAGTCTATAAGCGACAATATCTGATGCAGAAAGCGACACAGCATCTATAACTCCTCGCTGAAATGCGGGGTAAGTCTCTGCTGCAGCAATTGCGACAGGAACCGCGCCTAGTTCCCTAAGTATTTCTGAGGTAAGCCCGCCAGTTGCACGTATCTTTATTCCATTTAAGTCTTCCAGACTTCGGATAGGTGTTTTAGAAATTATGTTGTAGGGGCTTGTGCAATCGCAGTGGGCAAAATATACGCCCATCTTTTCAAACTCTTCTTTGAAATGTTTAGGGTATAACTCTTCCACTACCAGACTAGCGACCTGGGGGCTTGAGAACATAAAGGGAAGTTGTGGTGCGTGGAGCAACCTGAAACTGCCCGGTTGGTAGGTAATATATGAGTGAGTGTAATCTGTAATCCCAGTAACTGCTGCCTTAAACCCATCTATCGGGCCATGGAGGATCTTGTCAGTAAAGGGCTCTAATCGCAGTCGCCCTCCTGTTTCTTTTTCTACCAGTTCAGCAAATGGAACAAAGCCTTCTGTGTATAGGCCATGGGATCTCGGCGTGTGAGAAGTGTAACGAAGAGTAATGGGTTCCTGAGACCAATCCCGTTTACCTGAGATAAATGGCGCAGAAAGGCCTAACCCTGTAAGGGATGCCAAGAGATTGCGACGCGTTTTATCTATGATTGAGCTAGACCCATTAGTAGATGCATCGTTAAGTATTGAATAGCTCTATTCATTGAGATATTTCAGTAAATATTAGAATTCTAAAAAATCTATGTAGTTAGAATTAAATTATTGCTCATTGTTGCAATCGTATGCCTCGACCTTAATATCAGGCTGCCATACCCAATAACGTTTGAATTCTAGATCCTCAGTAAATGACTCTGGGTCTGTCACAGACAGCGTATAGTAAAGTCGACCCTGATCTTCATTCAATTCAAAACGTTCTAGAAGATGAACCGCCCTACTTGTTGGAGTCCCATCCCCATAAAGGTGACCAGCTTGAATTTTTTCGGTTTCTATAACTAAGTCGTCGCCGTCCCAACGACCGTTTGAATAACCAAGATGGGAATAAGTGTTTGGATTGGGTGGAGGTAAGTTATCCATGTGTATAAGGCGTTCCAGGTCAAACTCCTCGATTTTAATCAGAATATTTTCTTCTATTGGTTCAATTGCTATGGGATAGGCTGATCCCATGATATAGGGCATAGGTTTTGGGTTGCATCCATTGTAGGGGCTGTTGTTTGGGTTCCACTGGGATTTAAGGGTATTGGCTTGTGTGGTTAAAGGGTAATCGCCTGCGCTTAGAAGAGGATAACCCTCCGGGTCGTCAAAGATTGGGGTCCACGCTCGGAACATACCATCGGCACCTTGACGTCCTTGTGAGGCTTGTTCCTCATCAGTTTCCCGTTGGTAAAGATTACCGGTGATCCCAGCCGGCCAGAATGGTTTGGAAACAGCTCTTAGCAGCACTTCCCGTCCGTCATCTAGCAACATATTTTCAGCAAACATTTCGGGTAAACCACGTAATGAGGAGGCTCCTGCCAGTCTTACCCTATCGCCGACTTGAATGAAGTCTCTGGTTACACCACGCAGTCTGAGTGTACTTACAGAGCCAGTTTCAATGCGCCACTCTACAGTGTCACCATTATCGTCTGTTACTTCAGCTGTATACTCCGGGTGAGGGTTTCTCCATCGTACCCCGGTGATTATTCCCTCAATTTCAACCATATTGTCGTGGTCAAAAAGACCAGCACTACTATGATGGCTGTTTGTTAATAGTGGCAGGGTTGTTGCAAAAACAAATAAAGCTGCTCGTAACATGATGACCCTCAAGAGTTAAAATTATTATTTCTAGAATAGATTCTACCCTGTCTTTTAGTTGTTTTGGGTAGTCGTCCTAGACTCCACTATTCTAGAATAGCTAAAAATATACAAATCTTTGGCTTTATTGGATCGATGGTTTGGTCATATTAGATTGTTAGAATTAAAGAACATAAACTATGTTAGTTATGAATTCTCTGGAGTGTTTTAACAGAGAAGTGGAGGTTCCAAATTATGACGAAATCCAGAGATCCAGAAGAACCCTCAATTGAGCGACGACGATTCTTGCAGCATGGAACCCTTGCTGGTGCAGCTGCAATAATTGGATCTTCAGCATCAGATAAAAGTCAAAGCCAAGAAACCACTGAGGAAACTGCTTCTCGACTGGCAGCCCCTGTTATGACTGCTGAAGACGAGGCCGCTCCACCGGCACATGCACAGGTTATGTCAGCAGATGAGCGTAGTGGATCAGATTTTATGGTCGATGTTTTCCAGTCGCTAGAGTTTGACTATATTTGTGCAAACCCAGGGTCAAGTTTTCGCGGTCTACATGAATCTATAATTAATTATGGTGGTAATGAGCACCCCGAACTAATCACGTGCTGTCATGAGGAATCTTCGGTTGCAATGGCTCATGGTTACTTTAAGGCAGAAGGCAAGCCGCTAGCTGTTATGGCCCATGGGACCGTGGGCTTACAGCATGCTGCCATGGCGATATACAACGCTTGGTGTGACCGCGTTCCTGTTTACATGATTTTAGGTAACCATAATGATGCTGCGCTACGTCGAGCTGCCGAGTGGTATCACGGTGTACAGGATGCGGCCGATATGGTTCGTGATTATGTTAAATGGGATGATACCCCTTGGTCCTTGGAACATTTTGCCGAATCGGCTGTACGCGCATACAAAGTATCCATGACACCACCAATGGCACCGGTTGTACTGGTAGTTGATGGGCATTTACAAGAGGCCCCAATTCCTATTGATTCAGGTTTGCATACACCTAAGTTAACTATTCCTACTCCGCCCCAAGGTGATTCTGGAGCAGTTGAAGAGGCAGCTCAGATGCTTGTAAATGCGGAATTTCCTGTTTTAGTAGCAGATCGTGCTGCCCGCACTCCTGAAGGCATGTTTCTATTGATAGAGCTTGCAGAAACATTACAGGCAGCTGTCATTGATGGGGGAAGTCGGTTGAATTTTCCGACACGCCATCCTTTGAACCAAACCCATCGGGCTGGCAATGGCGCTCCCCCGATTAACCGAGAAATTATCTCTCAGGCTGATGTAATACTCGGTTTAGAAGTGATGGATTTTTGGTCTACTGTTAATTCACTGCGCGATCAGCTTCATCGATCTGTTTCTCGTGTTGCAAAGCCCGATGCAAAGCTCATTTCAATTACTACTGGAGACCTATATATACGATCAAACTATCAAGACTTTCGTCGTATGCAGGAGGTGGATTTAGCTATTGCTGCCGATGCAGAGGCCACGTTACCAGCGCTTATAGAGGCAGTGAAGCGGTTAAGTACGCGTCCAAGGCGCCGGGTATTTGAAGCACGTGGCGAGAAGTTAGCAGAAGCGAGTCGATTAACAGAAGAAAATACGCGTATTGCAGCGAGTTATGCATGGAACGCTAGTCCGATTAGTACAGCACGTCTATGTTCGGAGATCTGGGAAAAAATCAAGAATGAGGATTGGTCCCTGGTATCAAGTTATTACAGTGATGGTGGAGGTTGGCCAAGAAGACTTTGGGATTTTGATAAGCCTTATCAGTGGCTAGGCCATGCTGGTGGTGGTGGAATTGGTTATGGGGCTCCGGCATCGGTAGGAGGTGCACTTGCTAATCGTCGACACGGCCGATTCTCGGTCTCAATTCAAACAGATGGTGACCTAATGTATGCACCTGGTGTCCTATGGACAGCAGCACATCATCGTATTCCACTTTTGAGTGTAATGAATAATAACCGTGCATATCATATGGAGATGATGCATGTTCAAAGGATGTGTAATGCACGAAATCGAGGAGTTGACCGCGCAAATATCGGTAATGAATTAGTGGACCCCAATATTGATTATGCTCAAATGGTTAGAGGGCTTGGTGTATATACGGAGGGTCCTATCGATAATCCAGTGGATCTTGGCCCTGCTCTAGAACGGGCAATTGCCGTGGTGAAGCGAGGAGAGCCAGCACTTGTGGATGTTATTACTCAAGTAAGATAAGGATGGTCATGAAACGTATATGTTTAATCATGCTTACCGCTGGACTAGTTTTTGGTCTTAGTATTTCTAAGCTTTTTGCCCAAGGTAACAATGGGCAGGATCATTTCTTGGTTTTTGGTTGCGGTGCTTGTCATGGAATTCAGGGAGAGGGGACGGCGCTAGGTCCTAGTGTGGCAGCTGGAGCTCTCTCTGTGGATGAGTTTATTTCTTACGTTCGGCAACCAACGGGAAGTATGCCGATGTATCCGCCGGATACGTTACCCGACACAATGATTCAGGAGATATATGATTTTGTAACCCCAGAGGTGCAACAGCAATCTCTTGTCGGGCGCGTTGATATCGGCCAACAAGTTTATCGAAGTAAAGGTTGTTACCAGTGCCATGCCAATGAGGGGCAGGGGGGTGCCCAAGGCCCACGTATTGGTCCAAACCCAATTTCCTTTCCAAGGTTTAGCTGGTATGTCAGAAATCCTGATGGTGGCATGCCGCCATATACTGAGATAGTTCTATCAGCCCAAGATTTAGCCGATATTTATTCTTTTCTAGAGGAGCGTCTTGAGCCTCCATCTCTTAGCGATATTCCTATGCTTTTGTTATAAGCGCGCTTCATTTCTCAATTCATGCATGAAATTCTTTGCTGTCTTGAGGGGATTCATTTGTTTTATGCATCCCATAGTCGCGAGTGATACCGGCAATTCGTATGCGATAGTTAGAAAAAATTGACTGCCGGCCCTCATGCTGAGCCTGTCTATGTTCGGAAATATTGCGCCACTCAGCGATGGCCTTTTCGTCTCGCCAGAAGGACAGCGATAGTATTTTTCCAGGGTTGGCAAGACTTTCAAATCTTTCTATTGAGATAAAGCCCTCAATTTTTTCTACTAGGGGGAGTAGTTTTCTAGCGAACTCCAGATAATTACCCTGTTGTCCCTCAAGTGTTTCAACTTCGAAAATTACGGCGATCATTCTGGACTCTCCGCAAACCATAAACCCCTGTTGTTCTTTGAATAGAGTTTGGTAGCTTTTTTACTGTAGTTCGTACAATCTAGCGTTTTCTGGGTTACATGCGAACGGCATTGGTTCACGTTCTGGTGCATAGCTCCAGCTCATGCTTCCGGTCATTGGATCTACCATGTACTCAGGGTCATCAATGACATAGTCGATAAGGAGCTGGGTTTTGTCATCACTTAGACGGAATCGTTCTATGCTATGTTTTTGAGAACCTGAGGGAATTCCACTCCGGTTTCCAAAGCGATTGTCTGAAAAAAGTGTTGTATCTACAATCAACACATCCCCTTCCCAATGTGCAATTGAATGCCCCTGATTTGTTCTTTCACCATTCACAGGATGATCTCGCCCATCGGTATAAAATGTTCGCTCTACCTGAAAAACTTCGGTCTTTACTATAATTCGGTCATCCAATATTTCTATTTGATTTAAATAGGGCGCTGCCACAATTGTTGGCGTAGGAAAGGGAATACAATCAGAGGTGGGGTTGTCAGCTTCGGTGTATGCAGCCTGGGCTGCTGTGCCCTTATCAGTGAGAGCACCATACACAAAGGTACGTGTATTAAACCCTGGCAGTCCATCCCAAACACCCTCGAGGCTCGATGCACGTGCATTTGAGATACGTGAGCCAGACCTCGGCGTTAAGAAAACCCCATCTTGTTTAGTTAGGGACGTTAATAAACCGTGATTTCTTTCGGTATTTCTATCGGGGTGGGCCCTAATTGTAACTAAGTCACCTGGTGACAGGATTGTTGAAGTCCAGCCGCTTCGCATCATTATTGGTGTTGGGTCCCCCTCAAGCTGCCACTCTACGGTTTCCCCTGTGGTGTTTGTTTCCACATAAATATAAACATGAGGATTCCGCCAGTCATAGCGACTGACTGTGCCTTGGAACGTTAGAACCGTGTCCATATCAAAGATAGAAGTAAAACCATGATGACCAAAAATGGGTGTTGCAAAGAAGATTGCTACCAAAGTTAAACCATAAATGCTTCGATAAATACGCATTATCCTTAGACCTATTGAAGAGTGTAGCGACTTGAGTTTTCTAGGTTACAGTCAAAGCCCATTACTTCAAAGTGTGGTGCATAATACCATTCCACATGACCGCTAAATGGTTCAGCTAAATACTCAGAATCTTCCACCGTAAAATCAATGAGTAGTCGGCTGCCATCTTCACTTAAAGAATACCTTTCAACTACGCGCTTGTTTGCACCTGATGGCACTCCGCCATTTCCTTGTTGTCCTGATATAGGCGCCCTGTGATCTGAAAAAAGTCTTGTGTCAACGACTAAGGTATCTCCCTCCCACCGACCGACTGCATACCCTTGGTTTGTGCGTTCTCCATTGACGGGATGTTCTCGCCCATCTAGGTGGATGATCCGTTCCGCATTAAACCGCTCATTGCGAATAATGATAGTTTCATCGTGAATTTCTATCTCATTTAGATAAGGGGCAACTAGGATTGATGGGAGTGGCGCTGCAACACATTGGGCTGCTGGGCTATCCATTCTAACGTCGAATTCAGCGCTCGCAGCCGCACCTTTTTCAGTGATACCAACCTTTCCCCAGTCGGCATAATAAATATCATAATCGTCATGGCGGAGCTCCCAAGTTCCTGAAAAACTAGTTGCTTGGGCTAGTGATTCAGTATCATTTGATTGCCTAAGGAAATAGGATCTTGCAGACAATATTGAGCCATCATCTTTCTCAAGAGTGAGAAGTAACGCATGATTTCGTTGTCGATTCCGATCTGGCATTGCACGGACTAGAATTTGATCACCAGGCCGAATTGATTCGCGGGTCCAACCACTGCGAGCTAGAATTGGTACAGCATCTGTCTCAATCTCCCATTCAGTAGCCTCTCCAGCCTGATTTACAGTTTCCACATAAATATATGTGTGAGGGTTGGCCCAGTTAAATCTGGTTACTGTACCTGGGAGAGCTAACACAGTTTCCGAGTCAAAAATTTTAGCACTGTGATGCCCAGTAGCAGGTAAGGCAATCCACAGTGCTAAAAATGCTAATGCTAGTTTTTTCTTCATTCCTCTATGATATCACTCAGATTCAATGCTTTTATGGGTCTTGAGGGGGCGGTGTTGTCTTTTTTAGCTATTCATATGGTAATTCACCCCGATTTATCCTTTATATTAGAACTGGTAGGGTCTAAGTGACTACCCATGATTCGACACTAATAGATTTTTAAAAACCGGGTAATGATTACGTCATGAATAAACTTGAGAAAGACGACATAATTCAGAAACTTATTGAAAAGGGTGTAAATAGTCCATGTCCAAGGTGTGGTAATGATGCCTTTACTTTAGTTGATGGGTATTTTAACCAGACGATTCAGGATAGCGTTTCTGGTTTTTTAGTTGGTGGTACAGGTATTCCCTCCATAGTTACTGCTTGCACTAATTGTGGTTTTTTATCTCAGTATGCCTTGGGAGCATTAGGGCTTCTTCCTGATCAGTTATGGAAGTAACAATTGTTCTATGTTTGACTACTATTAATACTTAGCGAAGTTTTATTGATGCCCATTTCTTTTTTAAAAAAGCCTATTTTTTTCTTGATTACGACAATTGGTGTTACATCTGTGGCCCAAGGGCAGTTCTTCCTTGATCGGCTACCCTCAGAAAAACTTAATATTACTGCCCCGTCAAAGCGAGTTGATGGAATACCTGGAGAGCTCAATGTAATTGATAGTTCTTGCCAGATATATTCATTATCAGGGGTCAGGCGTCGCATAGTTAATATTGCTATTCAGGAGTGGGGGTTTTTTGGTTTCAATGTTTTAGATCAAACCCATCAAACTGAGTTAAGCAGAAGAAACATACAGAGAAGCCAGCTATCAAGACTTGGTCCTAGTGAAGCGTTACGTTTAGCTGACACGATTGCTGGGTACTGGTCCATTACTCCAGATGCGGGTTGGATTTTAAGGCGTCAAAATGGCATTTGGAATGGTCCTAA
>DJLG01000030.1:0-385 GCA_002434915.1 Proteobacteria bacterium UBA6522 | reverse complement strand
GGTACTGCAGCCCGTTGGCGTGACCCATGGTCAGCAGCATTTATTTCCTGGGTTATGTGCGAGGGAGGAGTTAACGAAATGGATCAATTTCATCGTGCCATTGCTCACCATGTATATATAGATCAAGCTATTGAGGCCCGCCTTACTGATACCAATTCAGCTTATATTGCCCATGATGTAGGTGAATTGCCGATAGAACCTGGAGATCTTCTTTGTTCTGCAAGAAGAGCGGCTTACCGTTCTATAGCTGATCGCGCACAGAATATTGGGGATGGGATTCGCTCACATTGTGACATTGCTATAAAGGTTGATGAAACTAATGAAAGAGTTCTTGTTATTGGTGGAAATGTTCGGGGCGCTGTGCGATTAAAACTCTTGGCCGCAA
>DJLG01000028.1:7237-10669 GCA_002434915.1 Proteobacteria bacterium UBA6522 | reverse complement strand
AAATCACTTAACGAACTGACGATATCTACGATATCTTTTCTAAGCAGCGGTTCTCCCCCAGTTATACGAACCTTAGCAACCCCAAGCTTCATGAATAAGCCAGCAACTCTCTTAATCTCACCGGGTGTCAGCCAGTGCTGTCTAGATAAAAATTTGTAAGACTCTCCATAAACCTCTGCAGGCATACAGTAAGGACAACGATAATTGCACCGATCTATCACGGAAATACGAAGATCGTGCAAGGGTCTTTCCCAAGTATCTCTAACATCCCCGGGAGAGGTAAGTTGGGTTACTGTTCTACTCATAACCAATATATTAACCGATCCGGCTAAGCGGGTATTAGGCTTAAGACAAATTTGAGTCATTATCACAGAGAAACTGGCTTGATTACCTAAACACTAATCGGGACACTTGAGCTTATGATCCCTGAAACCATAGCCATTTTTTTCCATGCAAATCAAAATCTACTGTGGGTGACTACCCTCACTCTAGATCTTTCCATGACCCTTTTGCTTTACCGTATTTTCGGGAAATCAGGGCTTATATCAGCAATTGTGCTCTCAATACTGTTAGCGAATCTTCAAGGACCTAAGCTAACAGAAATAATGGGAATGGAGACAAGCCTAGGAGTAATTTTCTATTCCACCATTTTTTTTGCTACCGATCTGCTCGGGGAAAAATACGGTAGGGCAACTGCAACTAGGGCTGTTTTACTTGGCTTTGGTGTAAGCGTCATCATTGTAGTAATGATGAGCATGAGCCTTCTTTACTTACCCTCTACACGCCTAGAATCAGCAGCATTTTCAGGCGAAATTCATCAAGCCTTCTCTAAAATCCTAGATTTCACACCGAGGTTTGTATTTGGCTCTCTTCTTGCCTTTCTAATAAGCCAAAGTTTCGATGTATGGTTCTTTCACCGCGTAAAAAAATGGACAAAAGGAAAGCATCTTTGGATACGCAACAACCTATCAACAATTACATCTCAGGCGCTCGACACAGCACTGTATACGGTTATTGTATGGTGGGGCATTTTTGATCTTGGCACTGCCTTCCGACTTGCATTAGCAAAATATGTTTTCAAAATTTTTATTGCAGCCTTTGATACACCTTTTATCTACTGGGCAAGAAGCTGGAATGTTCCCGATGCCCTAGCCAATGAGGGCGATACAGCCCAGGATAGAAAGGAGCAATACTTAAAATCTTAGGTATAAGACCAAAGTATGAAAGCAAATACTTTTTACTACGCCCTAAGCTTGTCTACTTTCTTCAATTGCTGCTTGTCGCTCGATTTTTGCCCATGAGTCTCTAAGCGTTACTGTACGGGAAAACACAGAGCAATCTGGAAATTCAGTATCGATTGTGAAGTAACCCTGTCTCTCAAACTGAAATTTCTCTGCTGGTTTAGCAGCTTCAAGAATAGGCTCCAACATAGAATTTTTGAGGATTTCAAGGGAATCAGGGTTGAGATGGCGCTTAAAATCATCTGTGCCCTGATCTGGATTTGGCGCAATAAAAAGGCGGTCATACAAATGAAGTTCTCGCTGAATTGCATGCCTTGCAGAGACCCAGTGGATGGTTCCTTTTACTTTTCTTTGTGCCTGTTCGGAACCGCTTCTAGTCTCGGGATCATAACTACAACGCAATTCAATAACTTCACCGGATTGATCCTTTATTACTTCCTCACACTTAATTATGTACCCATAACGTAATCGTACTTCAGACCCAGGGCTTAGTCGTCTAAATTTTCTAGGTGGGTCTTCTCTAAAATCATCACTTTCAATATAAATCTCTCGGCAAAAGGGTATCTGTCTTGATCCTAAATCTGGACGATTGGGGTGGTTAGCTGCATCCAGCAACTCTTCTTTATCTTGCGGATAATTATCGATTACTACCTTAAGAGGCCTCAATACAGCAAACCGCCTCGGGGCTGTTTCATTTAATTCCTCTCGTAGACAATTCTCTAATGAACCAAGCTCAATGAGATTATCTTTTTTAGTAATTCCAATACGCCCAATAAAATCCCGAATAGAAGCAGCAGTGTACCCACGCCTCCTAAGGCCAGATAGCGTAGGCATCCTAGGGTCATGCCAACCCCCAACATGTCCTTCATCTACCAATTGGGACAGTTTTCGTTTGCTCATGACTGTAAACATAAGATTCAAGCGAGAAAATTCTATCTGGCGCGGATAATTCTGAACTGGGAGATTTTCCAGAAACCACTCATATAAAGGCCTATGATCCTCAAACTCTAGCGTACATAAAGAGTGGGTTGTTCCCTCAAGAACATCAGACAGTGTATGGGCAAAATCGTACATAGGATAAATACACCATGTATCACCAGTTCGCTGATGAACAACCTTCCGAATACGGTATAGAGTTGGATCCCGCATATTAATATTGGGAGATGCCATGTTGATTTTTGCCCGTAGCACATGCTCTCCTTCATCAAATACTCCATTCGCCATCTTCTGAAAGAGGTCCATATTTTCATCAATCGGACGGTCCCGATAAGGGCTATCCTTACCCGGTTCCGTTAGTGTTCCGCGAAGCAGTCGGATTTCATCCGCACTCTGACTATCAACATAAGCTTTACCCTCCTGTATCAAATTGAGCGCAAAACCATGAAGCTTCGGGAAATAGTCAGATGCGTAGGTCTGCCGCTCATCCCAGCTATAGCCAAGCCATTTTAGATCCTTTTCTATGGCCTCTACATATTCAATATCTTCTTTCTCTGGATTAGTGTCATCAAAACGCAAATAACACTCTCCTTGAAACTCTTTTGCAATATCGAAATCAAGACAGATAGCCTTGGCATGTCCAATATGCAAATAGCCATTAGGCTCCGGAGGAAATCGAGTTTGAACTCGTCCATCATTCTTACCTGCTGCAATATCCGCTTCGACAATCTGACGAATAAAATTTGTCTTTTGCTTTTCTTGGTCGTCCATAAATGCAATTGTCCTTCATGCACCCCCTGTGCACAATTGTGACTTCTTCAATAAAAATCATTATTCATAATTTTTCTAATGACTCAGCACTAGTAATCAACTAATAAATCAGATACGGTGCGCCCCCTCGGGCATCAGCCCAGCAGCGATGAACAACAGGACCTCTATATATTTTCTCAGGGTCTAGTCGCAATAACTCCCTCTTACCCTTTTACTGTTGTTTGGGTCGGAAACGACCATGGCATGCAGGCTAAGTCTGCAGCTATTAATGGATATCAATAAAATACATGAGCAGTTCAAATTTAAAAAAACAAACTGATTTTGAGCAGTTTGCTTTACATAAAACCCTCAAAAAAGGCATTAGCGATGCAGGTTTTAAAAGCGCTCGTCCTATTCAATTACAAACTATCCCAGCCGGATTATCCGGTAAGGATGTTTTAGGACTAGCCCAAACTGGTACTGGTAAAACAGCCGCTTTTGCCTT
>DJLG01000028.1:0-6857 GCA_002434915.1 Proteobacteria bacterium UBA6522 | reverse complement strand
GTACTTGCTCCAACTCGTGAGTTAGCCACTCAGATTGCAAAAGAATTTCGCATGCTGAGTCAATTCACCAATATAAAAATAACGACGGTGTATGGCGGTATATCCATACATAAACAAATTTCGGGGCTGCGCCGCAAACCTGAGATTGTGATTGGTTGTCCTGGACGTGTCTTAGACCTTATGAGACGTGGTGCACTCTATCTGGGCGCAGTAAAAACATTAGTCCTTGATGAAGCAGACCATATGTTTGATATGGGGTTCTTACCAGATATTCAAAAAATTCTAGCGGAATTGCCTGAGTCTCGACAAAATCTACTTTTCTCAGCAACTATGCCCAAGGAAATCCGCAGACTGGCTAATAAAATACTTAATAAACCACATATAGCTGAACTAGCCGATAGTACGCCAGCTAGCACGATTGATCATGCTCTTTACTTGATCCCAGAAAAACGCAAACAGGATTTACTAAAACATATCTTAAATAGCGCTGATTGTAGTTCCGCGATTGTATTTACTAGGACAAAGCATAGGGCAAGGCGTCTAGCTTTGCAGCTCAGCAAACTAGGGCATCGTGCAGTTGGCCTACAAGGAAATATGTCGCAGGCACAAAGAGACAAGGCTATGGGGGGATTTCGTACAGGCCACTTCGATATTTTGGTAGCTACTGATATTGCTGCACGCGGAATCGATGTTAGCAACGTGTCCTACGTAATTAATTTTGACGTGCCTGGAACGCCTGAGGCCTATACACACCGTATTGGACGTACAGGCCGTTCAGATAAATCAGGTATAGCCTGTACATTCGTTACTAAAGAGGATCGTGGTTGGGTTCGCAGTACCGAAAGAATGATCGGAGCTCCCATACCTCGGCGCATGGTTGAAGGATTTGTGGCAGATTTCGAGGATGCCCCATTACGTAACAAAACCTCACATAAAAACCCACGTGGTCCTCAGCAAAACAGAAAGAAACGAAGTAACCGACCAAAATCAACACGAAAAAGACGTAGTAAAAAACGCGCTAGCTAATGAATAAAAGGATGAAATGAAAATTTGGGTAGACGCAGATGCCTGCCCAGTGGCGGCTAAAGAAATATTGTTTAGGGCAGCAGAACGTACCGGTACTGAAATAATTCTGGTCGCAAATAACCCAGTTCGGATACCTCCTTCGCCTCACATCAAACTGATAACGGTAGAGGCTGGCTTCGATGTTGCCGACAATGAGATTGTTAAACGTTTAAATGCTGGGGATCTTGTGATTACCAGCGACATCCCCTTGGCCGCAGAAGTTCTTGCAAAAGATGCCCAAGCGTTAAATCCACGAGGAGAACTTTATTCGCCCGATACAATTGCCTCACGACTCAACATGAGAGATTTTATGGATACGTTGCGGTCCAGCGGCATACACACTAAAGGTCCTCCAGCTTTTAGCAAAAGTGATTGTTCTGCCTTTGCGAATCATTTAGATAAAATTCTACGTGACAGGCAGCTAAAACCTTAGATGCAAAAATGTCTCAGGCTTTAATCATTTTGATGATGCTTGTTAAAAAGATTCATATTGCTAAATCTACACTTAGGTAATCTCACTCCTTAAGAAAAGGACGGGTCTTTCCCTTTCGACGAAGACTAATGAATGGCAGAATGAGGGACATGCGCCGACGAAATTTTCTCTATGGTGGTTTAGGAGCGCTTGCTTCCTGTAGTCAGACTGAAGAATCACCCCAATCGACAGGTTCCTTGGAGCAGGTGAAATGGCGTATGGGAACTTCATGGCCACCCAACTTTCCAGGTCATGGAACATCAGCTAATCGTCTTGCCCAGCGTTTAGAAGAATTATCTGGAGGCAGAATCGAGGTTAGTGTATTTGCTGCGGGAGAATTAGTGCCCGCACTAGAAATTCTTGATGTTGTCTCACGAGGCCAGATTGAGTTAGGTCATTCCGCACCAATATATTGGCGAGGGCAAATTCCTGCTGCTCAATTATTCGGTAGTGTCCCCTTTGGCATGCTTCCAAACGAATTTAATTCGTGGCTATATTTTGGTGGAGGCCTTGAGCTTTGGCAGGAAGCTTATTCTCCTCTTGGCGTAATCCCTTTCCCAGCTGGAAACACTGGTTCACAAATGGGGGGTTGGTTTAATAGGGAAATAAACTCAGCTGAAGATCTCAATGGACTAAAAATGCGTATCCCCGGATTAGGTGGAGAGGTTATGAGGCGAGCGGGTGTATTACCCGTTAGCATACCTGTAGGTGAAATCTACACTGCATTACAAACAGGTACGATTGACGCAACTGAGTGGGTAGGCCCATATAATGATATGGCAGCAGGTCTGCATGAAGCAGCAGAATATTATTACTATCCTGGCTGGCAGGAACCTTCTGGTGCCCTTGAATGCCTTGTTTCCATGGAAGCCTACAACTCTTTATCGGAAGAGCTAAAGGTTATCGTGCGCACTGCATGCATTGCAGAAAATGACTATATTTTGTCTGAGTTTAATGCTCGCAACCAAAGAGCCTTAAAAACATTGATTGAAGAACATGGCGTCCAACTTCGTCGGTTTCCAGACGACGTTCTAGAGGTTTTAAGAGGTTTCAGCGCTGAAGTCTTAGAAAATTTAGCAGCAGAAGACCCAATGAGCAGCAAGGTTTATGAGTCTTATAAGGCTTTTGCTACTGAGATTGGCTCCTGGCTAAGAATTACGGAAGGTTTAATCACAAACATAAGAGGCACGCCATAGCCCTATAAATTTACAAGGAATTTAAGCTTTTCGACTCTTTTAGAAGATTTTTAGTGATTTTAGCGTCTTTTAAAAGATTATTTTCCTTTTGTGCTCAAAAAGGTCTTTTTATAGGCTTATTCTAATAAAACACACCTCCGGCTTTATCTTCTTGCTCCACACCAAAGGGCACCACACCCTCGATATGATTTAGAAACCGCCTGAGCCAGACATATGAAACGACCCCAAAGACAACATGGGCTAATGTATTAGCCCAGAAAACCCCATTCAAACCGAACAGGATTGATAGCCCCCAGGCAAGGGGCAAGTAGACGATAAAAAATTTTAAGGATGTTAGGACGGCAGCTGGCATGGGTCGAGCAAGTGCATTAAATACGGCCACCGCAATCATCATCACGCTAAACCCAGCATAGCTGAATGGCACAATCCTTAGGTAGGTTGTTGCTACATCAAGAACAATAGGGTCGTCGTCAAAAAAACCGGCCATTGGCCGAGAGACTACAAAAAGAATTGCTGCGGCCACGAGACTGTATGCGATACAAAAGTTAATTGAAAAACTCACGGCACTTTTAACCCTATGAAATTGTCTTGATCCATAGTTCTGCCCTACAAAAGGGCCCACCGATGACTGCAATGCAAATATCATGATGAATACAACCGACTCTATCCTAGAAGCCACACCAAAACCGGCAACAGCCTCAGGACCAAAACTAGCAACTAGCGCTGTGATAACGCCCATAGTGATGGGAACAAGCAAATTTGTAGCGGTTACAGGAATACTGATATGCAAAAGCCGCCGCCAAGAATTCCAAATTCCACTAAAGCGAAAAAACCCAGGCAAAATCAGTCTTTCGCCTCGATATAAAACAATAATTGCTGCTATAAATGTCACGCAATTGGATACTACCGAAGCGATTGCTGCTCCCTGCAACTCAAGTCGGGGAAATCCTAGCAATCCAAAGATCAACAATGGATCAAGAATAATATTCAGCATGGCTGAAAGAACAAGAATAATGGCAGGTACCATTGCATCCCCGGTCGCTCTAATCGCAAAGTTGCCTATCATTGGTAATATCAAAAAAATACTTCCAAAATAATAGATCTGCATGTAGTCAGTTATAAGAGGCAGAGTACGATCATCTGCACCTAATAATTGAAAAGTTGATTCAATGGTGGCTAAACCGATAATAGATATGATCAGACCAAAGACGGCACCCAACATTAATGCATGGGTAACTATCCTTTGAACAGCATCTCTTTCGCCCTTCCCAAGCAAAAGGGCAACTACACTTGACGTTCCAATCCCTATCCCTAGACCGATTGAAATCATTGCAAACGTCACTGGAAACGTAAAGCTCATGGCCGCTAGAGGTAGCGTGCCGAGCTGACCAACAAAATAGGTATCGACAATGCTGTAGGAGTTAAGCGCTACAAACCCTAAAGTCATGGGCACAGCTATAGCCCTTAACTGCGACCCTACAGAACCTACAGTTAATAGTGGTGGAGAAGACATAATCGCAAATAAAAGCGCAGCAACCCTGAACTGATCAAATCATCCATGAATTTCACGCAAGTATTAGTAGATTTTATCCAAACGGTATATAAAACTTCGGCACGCAGGCCTATTATCTACGAGCTCTGAGTCAGACCAACCTTTATACCGGGATTGCATCAATGCGCTCAGGCTTGGTCCACGAAAAATCCGATCTGTAAGCTCAATGAAGTGTGGGTCTTGAACGTTCCCACTCGAATCAACCTGGAAGCATATGACCGCTCGTCCCTCTTTGGCTTCACGAATAGCCAGACGAGGAAAACGTGGTGTGGCCATAATCTCGGGAATTAGTGGTTCGGTCATAAATATAGGCTCTCCGGTAGGGTTTATTAGGATATTAGAAGCAATCTCATCCGGCGCCTTCGAACACCACCAACCCCCAAGAAGTATAGGCGCTTCCCACCCGCCACCAAGAGTTGTACGTGTTAAGTCTGCGGTATAACTCCGCTGCGTACGAGAATCGGTGAACTGCAATTGAGAGAGCTCCAGTTGCCATCTTGAAAGAGGGGCCCATGGTCTTTGCGTATTCTCGTTTGGTCTTGCTATTCGGGTTGAACCGTCAGGCCCAAAGTGAAGTATGACTCGTTCATCTCCCAAAGCCGGATCACCATAAAGGATACAGTTCCAGACGCCCATATGATTGAGGAACTCGGGCTCTGATGAAATCTGCGCCACTTGAAACTGAGTCTGGCCGATAAGAGGTACGATACAGAGCAGAAGTAAGCAAGAGCATCTCGCTGATAGTGTTATTGGTGATCCTCCATAATGACCCGTGGACGCAATCCGCGTTCATTGATCATACCCCTGAGCTGTAAAACCTGTCTGGCATCAGAATTGATCTGTGCAGCCATATCTAAATCGACGGTTGCCTCAGATAATTTTCCTAAAAGGTAATAAGAGTAAGCGCGATTATTGTATGCGCGCCAGTTACCCTCCTCTAGCCTTATGGATTCGGTGCAATAATCTATTGCAACGAATGGTTCACCGCGAGCTGCATACGCTGCACAAAGATTAGACTGAGCAACTGAGCGATCACGCCGGCTAGGCTGATACCTAGTAAGTCCAAGCTCTGTCAAACGAATCCCTTCTTCGTATTGACCCATACGAATAGAAAAAGTTCCGGCTGTTAGGAACTCATTACCATTACCAATTATGGTTCGGTTTCTGCAAGACATGCAATTCATGTTTCCTGCAACCTGCCCCCAAATTACGCTCGAGGTCAGATACAAAATTAAACCGAATACTACTCCGCGATTCATCCTGAGTCTCCTGTGTTAGTTTAGTATAGCATCGACTAACAATTAGCTTAGGATATATAGAAATATTTTATTAATGATTGCCAAAATTTTCCTAAGGAACTGGTATATACGATGACAGACGTTTCTAGAGCCGAGGCTTTAATCCTAGAGCAAATGCAGATGCTGCCCTCTGCACAATTTCCAATAAATAAAGTCATTGGATCAGTGCTTCGGGAAGATGTATTAGCAGAGCGTGACCATCCCCCTTTTGACCGTGTAACCATGGACGGAATTGCCATTAAATATGTCGACTGGGAACAAGGTTTACGGTGTTATCGTGTTGTTGGATCGCAAGGCGCTGGTGTTCGACCACTGTCAATCATCAAAGATGCAGAATGTATAAAAATCATGACTGGTGCGATGCTACCGGATGGAGCCGATACCGTGATTCCAGTAGAGCGTTTAACTTCAGACAAAAACAATATCCTCGTTGAGGACACAGCAAAAGTACTTAAAGGCCAGTATATTCACCCAAGTGGATCTGACCGAATAGCCGGTAGCCAACTGCTCTCATCAGGGCAATTAATTGGGCCACCTGAAATGGCTATTCTGGCAAGCTCGGGAAGTGCGAGTGTGCAAGCAAGCACTCCGCCACGAGTTGCAATCATTTCAACAGGTGATGAATTAATTGATGTAGGAGAAGAAATCCTCCCTTACCAGATTAGATCCTCTAATGATCGTGCGATTGAGGCAAGCCTTATCCGTCACTGCCAAGCAACAGTTACACGAGTATGTCTTAAAGATGACCCAACAATAATTCAAAAAACAATTAAAGAATTGCATGATAAAAACGACACTGTGATTCTAAGTGGTGGCGTCTCGATGGGAGATTATGACTTTGTTCCACAAGCACTTAAAAACCTTAGCGCTAAAACCATCTTTCACCGTATTGAACAAAAACCTGGGCGCCCAATGTGGTTTGGTGTAAGCGAGGATCGTAAGCCAATCTTTGGTTTGCCAGGAAATCCTGTATCAACGCTTGTATGCCTGACTCGTTATGTCATACCAGCGCTAAAGCACGCGATGGGTCTGAAAATTACAAGCCAGGAAACAGTACGCTTAACCAAAGAGATCCTATTTAAAGCTGATCTCACCTATTTCCTCCCAGTAGAACTAAGCTCAGATGAGAATGGCGTAGCATTAGCAAAACCACGCACTACAAACACCTCGGGAGATTTTGTTTCTCTTGCCAACACAGAGGGGTTTGTTGAGCTACCTCGAGGACAAGATCGATTTAGCGAGGGAACATCCGCACGATTATTTCGCTGGTAGCT
>DJLG01000118.1 GCA_002434915.1 Proteobacteria bacterium UBA6522 | reverse complement strand
TCAAAAGAGGCATAAGCACCATTTACAGTACAGACTTTCATCGCCTCGGAAACATCGATACGCTGATTTTCTCCCCAAACACGTCCTGCCACATCCTTCCTCGTCACCATACTTTGAATAGCCATCATGGGTTCGTATGGGCCAGGCGTATAATCTGATGCAGGGGCTACAGGAATTCCATAATCAATAAACGAACGGTGAGCGAACATTCGTGTCATACGTTCTTCACCATACTCAACCCATTTATTACCATGATAGTGTGCATATGTATAGAAAGGGGCAGGTATGGAGCCAGTATCCTTAATTCGTTGTAGTAAATCAGGCGTTACTAAGGAACAGTGTTCAAGTCTAAAACGGGGGTTTGGACCAACCCAGTTTCTAAGAACTCGTTCGTAAGCATTAAGAACTTGATCGATAGTCACGTCACCATTGGCATGGATACCAATACGAAAACCATTCTCTACTGCATCATCAACTGCTGCGTCAATCGCTGCTTGGTCCATTCTCGCAATACCATAGTCATCAGGTCGGCCCTCGTAGGGTTCGCTCATGCGCATCGTACGCTCTGACGCAGAACCATCTGCAAAAAATTTGACTCCACCAACCATCAACATTGCATTACCAAATCCAGAACGAATTCCAGCCTCTTTCATTGACTGGTATATGGGGTCATTGCCTCTCGGCATAAATGAGAGCCGAAAATGCATTTCGTCCCGCTCGAGAGCATCCATATATGCTGTCCATGCATCTTCTCTACCTCCAGCATCAGTTGTAGAGGTAAGTCCAACAGAAGCCATACGTTTAGAAATTAATGTGACACTATCGCGCATAGTATCTCGATCAATCACTGGCCAATCACCCGCAGCCTCAAGCACATACTTAGCATTTTCGGCTACCTTTCCGGTAAGCGCCCCGCCCTCTCGATAGTAGTGACCTCCATAAGGATCCGGTGTATCCACTGTAATACCAGCCACTTCGAATGCCTTCGAGTTCACCACAACAGTGTGGCCACCACGATGACGTACCATCACGGGATGATCCGAAACCGCAATATCAATATCGAACCCGGTAAGCTCACGTCCCTCAATGAACTTAGTATCATCGTACATATGAGCCTGAACCCATTGACCTGGTGGGGTTTTAGCGGCCTGCTCTATCAATGCATCCTGCACCTCTGAAATACGCCTAAAGTCAACGTTTACGCTAACAGCCTCATTTGCCATGAGTGGGTGGCTATGCGCATCAATGAAGCCTGGAGTAACTGTCATCCCATCAGCCTGTATGACACGAGTCGTAGGTCCAATTAATCCCTCAAGGGCTTGTTGAGTCCCTACCGCTAGAATACGATTTCCCCGGATAGCCATGGCATCAACATCCCTAATTTCCGGATCCATTGTGTGGAAAGTGCCACCTAAAACCACTAGATCTGCTCTACCATATTGCGCAGATGCGAAATACGGCATAAAGGAACTCGTTGCAGCTGCTGTAACAGCAGTTTTTAGAATTTTTCTACGATTTTGCATCACCATAATTTATCCCCATTCATTGGTGCTTTTATCTTCTAAACTGATAATTATAAGTTGTAGCTAGTGGTTAGCCTTTAGATTATTTTTACTCGAGATCACAAAAAAGATCCCTGGCAAAGCAGAAATCAACACTATGATTCCATAAGTCACTGAAATTGCAACGCCGTCAACAGCGGGCAATTCTGCCAGACCCCAAATCGCTGCCGCACTTGCTTCCCGAACCCCCCATCCAGCAATTGTAATAGGTATCGTCATTGAAAAAAGAACAACTGGCACTAACGCAACTAGTTCAAATAGTGCCATCTCTATATCGATTGCTTGAGCGGCGCAGTAAAAACAAAAAAGATAACTTGCAAGGACGATTAATGAGTACGAAAGTTGCTTAAAAATAACATCGCCTGCTAATAATGTATAACGCGCTTCTTGAAAAAACTTAATCGCAAATTGACCAATACTAGAGGCTTTCAATACCCCCTTAATCAATACGTAAATCAAGATCAAAAAAATCATTACAAATAAAAGCACGCTTAACCCAGTTTGAAAAGAGAAAACTTTTTCCTGAGATCCTGTAGGCCAAAAGAAAAAGCCTATTAACATAAAGACAAATAAAACAATCTGCCCTGAAGCACGTTCAAAAATAACAGCACGGGCTGCCATGCCTAGCCCACCTGACTCGCCATATGATCGTAAACTGTGGCCATGACGTAAAGCCCTTCCAGCATCACCAAGCACACCGCCAGGCAAAATTTGATTAACCAGAGACCCAAAATAATATTCTGATAGCGCTGCTCTCCGCGAAAGATGTGCCCCAAGGCGCCCTGCCGTTAAACGCCACCTTTCAGCTGAAAAATAATATTGTGGCAACGTTACAATCAAAGCAACAATAAGCCAAACCAGATCAAGACTAGCAATTCTCTTAAATAAGGCATCAGTATCTACAAACTGAAATACCCCAAAAAGAAAAAGAAATGATAAAGCTAAACGTTGAAACCAACGTTTCTGAATAACTTCTTGAAAGCGTAAGCTCACCTTAGACTTAAAAAATAACCAAATACCTAAGATGAAGAATAAAAATCTTTTCTTACAAGAAATACTGCTACTAAAGGAGGTAGGGCCATGATCACATGCTGAATCTCAGCATCTATATTTGGTGCAGCTAACTCAATCATAAACGGCGCACCAACCCAAAACGGCGCATAAAAACCTATGAGCAAAACTAGCATGACCCACCAAATTCTGGGTGTCCGGTTAGGACTTGGCAGCCACAATAAAATCAATACCCCAATCATTGCGCCAAAGTCGCCAAAAAGCTCTCGAAAAAAATGATGCCAACTATGAGTCAAGGCAAGAGGACTTTCTGGTGTTAATAAAAATAAGTCATTGCCTATATGAGACCAAGTAAAGTAGACGCTTCTCAAACCGACAACAAACCCAAAAACCACCAAAATCCTGGCGATGTTCATTCGTGTTAAATATTGCTGCATGTTTGCTCCTTATCCTTATTACCACAACACCATGACTACTACTTAGCCCTTGTTGAAAGCCCTTTGGCTATCATCTCAACCTTATAAAGAGATCCTGCACCTGCAATATAAAGTGTCTGCTTCATTGGACCGCCGAATGCAACATTCTGACAATCCCTTGGTAAACATCTAACAGGAATAATGCCTAGATGTTCACCCTGTGGACCTAACACCTCAATTCCTCCGCCTGTAGCCACATATAGACGATCTTCATCATCAACGGCCATCCCATCTGCAAAAGTCTTTACTCCACCCAATCCATTATCACGATTGCTACGTCCCCGCAAAACACCAAATTCCTGTCGGTTTTCCAGCAAACCACTTGGCAAAATATCCCAGGCAATCACATGATCACCATTAGAGTCACTAATATACAACCTAGTCTCAGCCCTATTAAGCTGAATGCCGTTGGGGCGGATCATGTTTTCTTCGATTTTAACCGGTTCACCGCCTGGCGGTATGTAATACACAGTTGGAGGTAAGCGGGGGGCTAGGGGCTGCCCACCATACCTTTCAATTAATTCTTCAGTCTGACCGGATGTAAGTCCAGGGTCAGTGAAATAAACGCCGCCATTACTAGCCACAATTAAATCGTTCGGCCGACTGAATGGCATTCCTTCGTAGCTATCAGCTAATACCTCGATGCTTTCTGGAGGATAAATTACCCCAATTCTTGTAGAACCATCCCAAGCTTGCGCCGAAATCAAACGCCCATCAGAAGCCTCTGAAATTCCATGGGATTCGTTAGATTCGTCAACAAGCACAGCTACTTGATTGGTCTCAGTATCCAACTGATGAATTTTAAGTGCATCAGGCTCAGCAAAAACTAGAGAACCATCCATGAGACCAATTGGGTCATCCAATCCGTTAAACCCTGTCAAAAGACGATGAATCTGTGATCCTCGCACCACAACGCCAGGAATGTCTGAGGCTACACCAACAATAATTGGAATATCATTTTCCTGAGCAACTAAAAAAGAAAATGACATGTTTAATAACAAAAAACTTATAGCTATAGGTGTTTTTTTCAACAGATTGTTTACTCCAATAAACATCTCAGGTTTGCTTTAATTATTCGCTCGAGTCCAAAACATGCAGCCGGGACCAGAGCCTTCACCCATCATGATTTCTCCGGTAACTTCAAGAGTAGCAAGATCAACAATAGCCACTCGATCTGCGTCCCTAAGCCCAACATAGGCATTCATACCATCTCTAGATATAAGAATTGCACCATCGCCGGTATCCATTTCTGCCATACTAATTCGCTTAATTACTTCCCGTGACACAGCGTCGAGAACGATTACCGATGCAGCTTCACCATCGATAATTAGCACCCGACCATCCGGTGTGAATTTGAGACGATTGGCATCCTGCATACCCAGATCAAGCGTCTGAATAACTTCCTTGGCTGGGATATTAATAATTGAAAGGCCTCCATCATTACGTGTTGCCGTCCATACCTCCTGACCGTCTGGAGATACATCAATTGCTTCCGGAAAATCTCCAGGCACAGGAATAACTGATAATGTTGTCTCTGATGGGCCGCCAAGAACACCTTCTGCCATCGTAATAGTGTTTGACCGTCTATTCGCCATAAATATCGTAGCGCTATCAGCACCAAGAGCAAATGTGTGAGTGCTTTCTTGACCAATACCAAGCGTCCAGTCTATCTCATCAGTTTCAGGATCATAGCGAGCAATTGACTTGTAACCCTCGATTGTGAAGTAAATCTTCCCGTCCACATAAAGTACGTCATGGGGTCCACTACCCTGACCTGGATTGATCCTTCTAATCTCCTGCTGTGTGACAAGATCAATTACTGAAATGCCATCACTAGGACTTGCGACAAAAGCTAGGCGTCCATCCGGGGTCGCCGTCACCTCATGAGGATCATTACCAGTTGGCACACGTCCGAGTACCGAGCCACTAACTGGATCGACGATTGCTAAAGCACTGGCATCTCTGAGAAGCACAAGTAAGCGTTCAGATGAAGAGTCCTGTGCACTGAGGCTACTACCAATTGTTGCCACCACAAAAGCGAGAAGCCATAAAAAAAACACTCTAAAACGATATCTAAGTCTCATCCTGCAACTTCTCCTAATCTATAAGTCCATTCAGCATCTGCATGCCTATGCTATTAATCTACCCAAGAGTGGTGCATTCAAAAGGTCGAACCTGATCACCTGGAACCCATACCCAGGATCTAGTTCTAGTATAAGGTTCTATAAATAGCCATGGATCAGTAATCGTCTGTTCATACTCAAGACGACTTCCCTCCTCGTTAAGCGAGAAACGCTCAACCACTTCCATTGAATCACTTTGCATCAAACCGTCTTGGCTAAAATTTCTCCAATCGATCCTGTTAGTCATAACCACTAAAACATCTTCTTCCCAACGACCAAACGAGTGACCTAATGGAATTGATTCCAGCAATTGCTCGGGTTCTTCTTCCAACGAAATTACCCGCACAATATCGTACTCCTCTATTCTAATTACAATCTCATCACCACCATCGAC
>DJLG01000026.1:24719-24856 GCA_002434915.1 Proteobacteria bacterium UBA6522 | reverse complement strand
TACCTGACCAAGCCATTTGCATTTTTAGAGTTATTGGCACGCATCGAGGCTCTCGTTCGACGATCATCAATTCAAGAGGACACAACATCACTACAAGTTGATGATCTTTACATTGATTTGATTTCCCGAAAAGTTTT
>DJLG01000026.1:21834-24323 GCA_002434915.1 Proteobacteria bacterium UBA6522 | reverse complement strand
GACAAATAGTGACTCGTGCAATGTTGTTGCAAGCTGTTTGGAATTATCACTTTGATCCACAAACAAATGTTATTGATGTGCACATAAGTAGATTACGTCAAAAAATTGATAAAGACTTTTCTGTAAGCCTTATCCATACAGTTCGAGGAGTAGGGTATGTTCTTGGATCTTCTGAATAACTTTTGGCGTAGCACAATATTTCGTTTAGGGCTTTTGTTTATGGCCCTATTCTCAGTCTCCTTTTTTCTGTTGGGTTGGTTTGTTTATTGGCACACTCTTTCATTTATGGAGTTGGAGTTGCGTAGTGCCATTGATCAGGAATTGGGGCGTGCTAGTGAGTTTTACTCAACGAATGGTGTCGATGCACTAAGCGCGGAAATTGCTGAGGAACTGGCTAATGATCCAACAAATTTTTATCTGCTTTTAAATGAACATTGCGAACCTGTAGCTGGTGATCAGGATAGGCTGGATGACAGTTGGTCTCTAGAAGAGCTATGTCAGCAAGCCTTAGTCCAAGATGGATGGCTTCTATTTGAGTTGGATATCCCTAACGGATTTAGGGCTGAGATTCCAGAATGGGATGATGACGTTTATGCTAGGTGGAGTGCTCTTTCAAACAACCATTCTCTTATTTTTGGTCGTATGGGTGGAAACATAGACTCTGTAAGAGAAGTGATGAACTACGCATTGAGATGGGGGCTCGGGGGTATGATTACCTTGGCAGTGATTGGTAGTTTTCTGATGGCTGGTAGTGTTGCCGGTCGCCTAGAGAAAATTAACCGGGTCAGTCGGGATATTCGTCATGGTGACCTTTCTCGTCGGATGCCTCAGGGTCGGGGTAAAGATGAGTTTGATCATCTCGCCAATAATTTAAATGAGATGCTTGATCAAATTGAATCATTAATGGATGGCGTGCGATCAGTTTCTGATTCTATTGCGCATGATTTGAGAACTCCCTTGACCCGACTTAGGGGACGCCTTGAACAGTTAAAGGATCCAAGTCAGGATGATTGGCCTTCTATGGTTGAAGGGTCTATTGAAGAAGCTGACCGAATGATTGCGACGTTTAATGCCTTACTCCGTATAGCAGAGATTGAGGCAGGGAATCGTCGTAAGAGTCTTCAGGTGGTCAACATGAAATCGCTTTTACAAGACATTGCTGACCTTTATGAACCTTTAGCAGCTGAAAAAACAATAAATTTTCAGCTACGATCTACCGGCCACTCAAATGTTAAGGGTGATAAAGATTTGTTATTTCAGGCGATCTCTAATCTCGTTGATAATGCTATTAAGTACGTGCCGGAGGGAGGCGAAATCGCACTAGTTTTTGAGGGTGGTCCAAATGGTTCACGGCTATCAGTTAACGATACTGGGCCAGGGATTCCAACGGCAGATAAAGAGCGTGTTTTCGAGCGTTTTTATCGTCTTTCAGAGCATCGAGACTCGATTGGTAATGGTCTTGGTCTTAGTCTTGTTAATGCAGTAGCAAAGTTTCACAAAACAAAGGTTCTTCTTGAGGATAACCATCCAGGTCTTAACGTTGTATGGGATTTGCCCCATGCATAGACGTTTATAACTTGGGTTTCTAACAAGATAGACCCTATAATTTAAGAAACCGAGCAAAGCTCTTTATCAGATAGCCCGTCATTGCTTTACTATTTCTAGTTTAGCGTTGACTTTTATAATGATTTGTTTGGATTGGGTCGATGTTTTGGTGTTTACTAAAACAGTATTTACGTGATTAATCACGGTTAGTTAATAAGGAGAATAATCGATGAGAAAAATGCTTTGCATATTGACGGCAGGGTTTATAGCCCTCGTGGGTGCGGAAGCTTCGCTTGCTCAGGGGATGTCTTTTTTTATCACTAGTGTTGGTTCCGGTAATGGTGGTGATTTAGGTGGCCTAGAAGGCGCAGATGCTCATTGCCAAAACTTGGCGGAGTCTGCAGGTGCAGGTGACCGTACTTGGCGTGCTTATCTGGGTACCCAGGAAGAGGGTCGTCGCGGTATAGATGCGCGCAGCAGGATTGGTACGGGTCCTTGGTACAATGCCGCTGGTATACTGATCGCTACAAACCTTGATGATCTGCATCTAAATAATAATCTTGTTAGAAACACTTCATTGGATGAAAATGGAGACCGTGTTAATGGACGAGGTGATTCACCAAACCGGCATGACACACTAACTGGTGCAATGGCTGACGGTACTGCATTTTTTGCTGGTCAACCAGATCGTACCTGCAGTAATTGGACTAGTAGTGACGAAGGCCAGGCAATGGTTGGTCACTTTGACAGACAAGGTGGTGGAAATACCTCTTGGAATGCTGCACACCCATCACGAAGTTGTTCCCAGTCAGATCTGGAAGCAACTGGCGGTGACGGTCTCTATATGTGTTTTGCTGCTGATTAGTTGAAGAAACTGCTGTAATGACCAAATGGTCATAATAGTATTAAGACTAGCCCGGCTTCGACCGGGCTTTTCTTTTTTT
>DJLG01000026.1:0-21426 GCA_002434915.1 Proteobacteria bacterium UBA6522 | reverse complement strand
CAGTCATTCTATATTGAATGATGAAGATCGCTCAGGAAGCATATTGTTATGGAAGAAAAAATAACATTTGAGTCTGCCGGTGGTCTCAAGTTGGCAGGTACTGTTTCTATTCCCGATGATCTCAAACGTGGAGAAAAACGTCCTGGTTTTATTGTGCTACATGGGTTTGGTAGTAATAGCAGTGCTGGTAATACTATTCAGCCTTGCCAAATGCTGAACAAATGGGGTTATGTGACATTGCGTTTTGATATGCGTGGCTGTGGAGACAGTGAGGGGGAATTTGGTAGGGTGATTTGCTTGGAGCAGGTCGAAGATACTCAGTATGCGCTAGACTATTTTTTGAATCGGTCAGAAATCTCAGGTAATCGTATCGGTCTTATGGCAAGTAGCTTCGGTGCTGCTGTAGCAATATATACCGCAGGGATAGATGAACGCCCAGCGGCTGTTGTTTCTTCTGTAGGTTGGGGTAATGGGGAAAGAAAATTTCGGGCTCAGCATGCAACTTCCCAGGATTGGAAGAAATTTACCGATATGCTTTCTGCTGGTGCTATGCATAAAAGACAAACCGGAAAATCTTTGATGGTTTCACGTTATGATATCGTGCCGATACCAAATTTTCTCAGAACCCATCTGGCTAAGAAATCTGTTATGCAATTTCCGGTTGAAACTGCACAGAGCATGTTTGATTTCAATGCAGAGGAAGTAGTTGGGAATATTGCCCCACGACCTCTTTTGCTATTGCATGCGGCTAGAGATTCAATATGCCCGACAGAACAGTCCATTGAGCTTTTTAAAAATGCTGGTGAACCCACAGAGCTTCATCTTGTTTCTGGTGTAGATCATTTTTTGCTTGCTGAGGGCAATGCTCGAGTCAAACATATAGTAAAAGATTGGGTAGATCGTTATTTTTCGATAGAGAAGTAAGGAATTTAATTCAAGCGGTAGTTACAATGTAATTATTCAACTTCGGATAGCGCTGAATTTGTAAGAATGTTTGTTTAACAAGGGGAACGTTATATGGCAACTTATGAATGTACAAAGTGTGATATGAGTGTTAATGCAACTTGTGGGCACTGCGATACTGCTTTGCAGAATGATATGCTTGCATTACCTGATGGTAGAGAGGTGCAGATTTCTAATTGCCCTAATGGCCATGGAAAAATAAAATCACCAATGTGTTGTGGGCAAGATATGAGTTGTTCTATGGGTATGTAGGCACTCGTGATCGCTTAAAACTTTCAATGCGGATTGAGGTAATAACTTCCATACTATTTAGATCCCGAGTAATTCTTTTACCTCGTTTATTACGGAATCTGGTGTAGATAGGGCGGTTTCAACAATCATTTCAAGTCTTTCCCCTTCAATGGGGTTCAGTGACGTGCGCATTGAAGTCTCTATTGCTTCGGAAAATGCTTTATCTTGCAGCATCTGGTTAAAAGCTAGGCGCAGAGTTTCCAATTGTTGATCGGGTATTCCTGGAGGAGCAAAAAGTGGCCAACCCACTCTTGAGCCTATTTCAAGTACTGCGATTAGGTCCTTATCCCTTTCTGAGGAAACCAGATCATTTAAGTGAGGTGTATTAGGAGTGCGTGGATCTGATGGGCCAACATAAGCAAGGTACTTAAGTCTTCCATCTGAGAGCCATTCTGGACGTGATAATGCCCAGTAGTCCATAGCCGTTGCCTGTCCATTTACTTCTCCGCGTTCCATCGCGAGCGTTATTTCTGAGCTTCCTTGATATCCAGTAATTATCTGTATTTCAAGATCTAGTAGCGCCTTTGCCATAGCTGGTAGTTGATAGAGAAGTGATCCGCGTCCTGTTGCGCCAATAATAATTTCGGTATCACGAACATCTTCGAGAGTTTCTACAGGAGTATCATTAAGTACTGCGATGGCGTTAGTAACGGTGATTGCTGACCCTATCCATTTTAATTCCTGTCCGTCATATTTAGCCCGATCAGGTTCCATTAACTGAGCGGCAACTAGTCCAGGTAAGGAATAGCCAAGAACTGTTCCATCTCTTGGTGCCGAACGGTATAGGTGATTTGCCATGGTTACACTGCCGCCACCAGGCATATTTTGAACAATTACTGTGGCACCTTCAGGTAGATATTGTTCAAGAAAACCCGCGATGATTCTGGCTGAGGTATCTGTTACACCGCCTGGTCCTGAGCCTACAAGAATTGTAATCTGACGGTTTGTATAAGGAGCATCCGTTGGTGATTGAGTGCATGCTGTGATTCCTATTACTGTGGCTACTAAGCTAGTTAGACGAAGAAATCTCATAAATATAGAAATGTCTTTGATTTTAGTTTCCCTATTACAGTTGCTTGGTTTTCATCTATAGATTCTAAAGGTGATGATTATCACTCGGCAACAACTAACTTACTTCGAGGTACAATCATAAGGTTAGCGTAGAAAGTTAGCCCCCAAAAATAGGAGGGTAAGATGTCGAATAATAATAAAACCAACCTTGAGAATCGTCGACAGTTTCTTCGTTTTTTAGCAACCACGCCTGTTTTTGCTGGGTCAGCAGTTATTCCTTTTTTGAACGAAAAGCTTTTAGCTGCTGATTCTCTTCCAGTAGAGATGATAAAGGCTGCTGATGAAGCATTAAATGTATTCGATTTTCAGCCTGTTGCTAAAAACCGTTTATTGCCTGCGCATTATGGTTATACCGTCTCTGGTACGGATAGTGATGAGACCCTTTTAGCTAATAGAGATGGATTCAATCGTTTCAGAATACGTGCACGAAGGATGGTTGACATACGTAATACCAATACATCAACCAGTATTTTTGGTGTCCCTTGGGATAATCCAATTGCCTTGGCACCGGTAGGAGGACAGGGTAAGTACCACTCTGAGGGAGAAGTTGCCTCTGCTCGGGGTGCTAGGGTAGGTGGTCATACCCAAATACTATCAACTCAAACAAGCCAGACCATTGAAGCTGTCACAGCTGCCAGGGGTACCCCTGTGTGGTTTCAACTTTACCCATCAAACCACTGGCATATTGCTGAGGGGCTCACTAAGCGCGCTGAACAAGCTGGTTGTCCGGTTGTTGCTGTTACCGTCGATCGCGCAGCTCCTCGTAACATGGAAACTTTCCAGCGCTATGTTAGATCTGATACAACAGATTGCACTCAGTGCCATATTCCAAACGCTACTCCAGAGGAGCGTTTAAAAGATAGAGCAATGTGGACAGATATAGATCTAACGGGAGTGGAAAGCACACAAGCTTCGAGCCTAACATGGGATTTTATTGAGCGCTTGAAGTCAAGCACGTCCATGCGGGTTGTGCTTAAGGGTATTGTTACTGCTGAAGATGCAAGGCTATGCCTGCGGTATGGTGTTGATGGAATTGTTGTATCTAATCACGGTGGTCGGTCAGAGGCTAGTGGTCGATCAACAATTGAGAGCCTCCCTGAGATTGTTGCATCAGTGGGCGGCCAGATTCCAGTATTGATTGATGGAGGTTTTCGCCGAGGAAGTGACATATTTAAGGCTCTAGCGCTTGGTGCAGATGCTGTATGTATTGGTAGACCCTATGTGTTTGGTCTCGGAGCATTCGGTCAGGCAGGAGTGGAGAAAGTGCTAAGTATCCTTAGGGCAGAATTTCGCAGAGTTATGCAGGAAGCTGGAGTTGTATCTGTAGATCAAATCAATACCAATTATATTGAAAGAGCCTGATTTCATATTGGTAATTTATTAATTTTGTTTTAAAACAGGGTTTAGATTTCCCAACTTGTAACTGATATCAAATGCAATTGACAATCATTCTTATTTGAGACAGGATACGTCTATGTACGTATGTGTTTGCAATGGTCATAGCGACAGGGATATAAAAAGGATTGCTCAATCAGGGGCAAGTTGTGCACGGGATGTCTATATCCAGTTGGGTAAGCCCATTCGTTGTGGCAGATGTGTTGAAATGGCAGAGCAACTGGTTCAGGAAGTGCATGAATCCACAGTTGATAGCCTTCAAACGTCTGGTTCTAGAGCCTAACCCAAGCTTATAACACTTAGTATAAACCTTACTCTGTTGGCCCACTGCGCAGATGTATATAGTTTTCAAGACCCATACGTTTTATAAGATCAAATTGTTCCTCGAGCCAATCTACGTGTTCTTCTTCATTCTTAAGTATGTCCGCAAGTAATTGACGGGAGACGAAGTCAGCTTTTTCTTCACAGAGTGCAATGCCTTCTCTAAGTGCTGGGATGGCTTCTTCTTCTAATCGCAAGTCACATGAAAGTATTTCTTTAACGTCTTCACCGATTAGTAGTTTCCCTAAATCCTGTAGATTTGGTAGACCTTCCAAAAATAGTATGCGCTCTATTAACAAATCAGCATGTTGCATTTCTTCAATAGATTCTTTGTACTCATGTTCCGCAAGCTTTGTAACACCCCAGTTCTTAAGCATTCTGGAGTGCAGGAAGTATTGATTGATTGCAATCAGTTCGTTGTAGAGTGCTTTGTTAAGCGCCTTTATTACTTTTGTATCACCCTTCACTAGTTAGCTCCTTTTTGTGATGGATTGAATTTGGTGTAAGGCTAACATATATTCTTCTAAATCATTGAAAAGATAATGATTTTCAATTGCATTTGGTATTTAACTGCACTTGATTTTGATAAGCATTCAGACTTAAAAGTCTGATTATTTAATTGTCTTTATTAATTAAAGGTATGGAGCAAAATGAATAACCCGACTTTTATATTCCTGCGAATATTTATTGCGGTGATGATGTTTATATTTCTGATAAACACATTGCTCAGGGCGCAGTCGACTAGTTCCTATACTCCTATGGATTTGATTCCAGAGGTGATCACAGCCCTTCCTGATCCTTGTGATAATACTGCTACAAGAAAGTGGGGGCCTGAGGATCAAAAAGGCAATCTCAATTATTTAACGGACGAGAGAGTCCAGGAAAATCTTGCCCTAATAAGGTCAGGTAGAGTCTATAACCTGTCACATATGTTAGAGCCCGGTCAGATGGGTTTTGCTGCTTTTTTGGATTTCAAATCAAACCTGGGCCAATGGCCAGGACGTGGCGCCGGAAATACAATCACCAATAATGAAGAAACTCTTGGTAACAGTACGTTTAATATGAACCGGGCTGGTGTTTTGCAGTTTGAGATCGGTACCCAGCTAGATGGTTTTAACCATTTCACGCAGGGAGGTATTACATATAACTGTTTTGATACACGTGATCCTGAAACACACTTGCATGTTGAGGGAGACCTTGGCGAACTGCCAAACGGAAATCCAGGCGATGATTATGTGTTTCGTGGACATACGAGAATGGGTATTGAGAATGTGGGAACCATCATTGCTCGGGGAATTTTAATAGACCTTGGAGGATTATTAAGAGAAAAAGAGGTTTTATTAGGGAGGGATCCAGAACAATTTCCGCCACCAGCATATGAATTTACCCCTGAAGAGATAGAGCAATCACTATTAAGGCAAAACCTCACAATAGATGACATAAAGCCGGGTGATGCATTATTAATACGTACCGCATGGGCTGGTCGGTACTGGACATCTAATCCTATAGACCCTAGAAATGAACGCCTTAAGTATCTAAATAATGGTCAAGATGCAGAGTTTCTTCCAGGAGGACCAGGCTTAGACTTACGAGCCATTCAATGGACTTTGAATCGTCAGCCTGTATTAGTTGCTGCTGACGTGAAAAGTATTGAGATTGCTAACCCATTTAAAGAGCCAGATCCGTTTCATAGACCAGGCCATGTTAGCTGGCTTAGCAGTGGAATTTATATGCTCGAAGATGTTGATTTAGAAGAGTGGGCATCAGATTGCGAACAAGAACGTTTAAATCAGGACGTTATGAAAGAATCGTCAATAGATCGATCCTGCTACATAGCAACGTTAATAGTTCAGACTATTCCAATACGTGGATCAGGTGGTTCTACAGTGGCGCCTATTGTAATTCGTTAAGTTTTATTAGAATCCTGAAGTATTGATTGGTAAATCTTTAAATATTTTTTACACATAATATCAGCTGTATAGTCTACGGCTATTTCGCTACCTCGCTTAGAAAATTCTGCACATAATTGCGGTTGGTTGTAGAGACTTAAGATGGCTTCCTTCAATAGGTCCGGGCGTTCAGATTCAATCAGATAGCCATTTAGATTGTTATGCACGATATCTGGAACACCACCTACTTCACAGGCTATTACTGGTAATTTCATAGCCATAGCATCCAAAAGTATACTACCAATACCTTCTTTTCTTGATGGTAGGATGAATATGTTAAAAACAGCCAGATAGTCTCCTACATTATTTACAAAACCAATAAATTTTAGATTGCTAACGCCTGCCGCCATCTTTTTTAACATTGCCTCATCATCACCTCCGCCTACAAGAAGAAAATGAATATCGGGGTGTGATATTTGCAAGTCCCGAGCAACTTCAATGATAAATTCTTGTCCTTTTTGGTTATTATCCAAAGCACCAACATGACCGACAAGAAAAGAATTTTTTGGGTAGTCAGATAGGATTTTTTTGATGTTAGTTTCATTGGTGATCAAATTACTACTACCACTATGTACTACTTTTGGTTTTAGTGAAGGATCAAATTGCTTAATTATGTTAGCTACCTGTTTAGCAACAGCAGCAATAGTTGAGGCAGAGCGATAGGCTTGGCGCGAAAACCAATGGTTACTGATTGGGTTATCGACTCTGCGAGTAATAATGTAGGGGGTTCGAGAGATTAATGAGTTAAGGTATGCGCCATAAACACTTCTGCCATCGTGGACATGTAAAATATCCGCATTAGAGCATGCTAATGCAACGCTAAGATGGCCGCTTGAAACCTCTCTTACCTCTACATCCATATTTTTTTTTACGCGTCGCGCTAATTGCCTGTTTTTACGCGCAATTAATATTTGCTTATACCCAGACCCTTGCAGCCCTTCTATAAGCAATTCAGTTTGCCGTTCTCCACCACGGAAACCTCGCGATGTGTTTATATGCGCAATTGTAAATGTCATTTAGAACCTTGATTACACCATTTGTTCGATGTTTGATCACGGTACCATAAGGGTAACAGAGGGGATATTTTTAAAGTTCATTTGCGAGTGTGCATCTAACCAAATACAGTTCCTTAATGTGTTGTTATTTGAACATGAGGGGAAGTGATTTTGTGTGGTTTTGTTGGCGGAACTGAACCTTTATGGAATTATTCTGCAGCAGTAGAGTCGATTGCTCATAGAGGGCCAGATTCAAGTAGGCTGCATCTTGACGGGGCTATTAAAGTCGGGTTCAGAAGACTGTCGATTATTGACCTTGCAGAAGAAGCTGATCAACCTATGTTTGCGTCTAATGGGGCTTCTTGGCTTGTCTTTAATGGCGAGATTTATGACTTCATGTCAGTCAGAAGACGTTTAGAAAAACGCGGTTATTTTTTTCGTACGCAATCAGATACTGAAGTTGTTCTAAATTCTTACTTAGAGTGGGGGGATGAATTTATTGAACAGTTGGAGGGCATGTTTGCAATTGCGATCTGGGACGCTGAAAAACAGGAACTCAAACTTTATCGAGATCGACCCGGTATAAAGCCACTTTATTATTTTTATGATGGCCGACGTTTTGCTTTTGCTTCAGAACTTAAAGCCTTAGAGATTGCTTGCGAATCACAAAAATTAGCGGTTGATGAGACTGCTCTTTATGACTTTCTGGGTTATCGCTATGTTCCTGCGCCGAAGACTCTTTTTCGTAACTGTTTCAAACTTCCTCCAGCCCATATGCTGAGCTTTAATCCATCAACTGGTTCTATAAAAGGCCCGAAATCTTACTGGAATCTTGAAATTCCAAATGAGCCTCCTCATCGGCCTTTAGAAGAGTACTGCGAAGAATTACGATCTTTAGTTGAAGTATCAGTGCGTGATCAAATGATAGCTGATGTTCCTGTTGGTTTTTTTCTATCAGGTGGGGTTGATTCCAGTGTAGTTGTAGCTGCGGCATCTAAAACTAAAAAAAATATATCGACATTCTCGATTGGGTTTGATTCAGAAGCTGTTTCTGAAACTCCTTTTGCTAAAAATATTGCTGATTTATTTAAAACGAACCACCATGAAAGAATTCTTCATAAGGGAGATGCGCAAGAATCACTATCAAATCTTAAAAACTGGTTTGATGAACCGTTTGCAGATGAATCTGCAATACCTACTTTCTTGGTATCAAAAGCTGCGCGTGAGCAGGTAACAGTTGCCTTAACTGGTGATGGTGGTGATGAGGTATTTGGCGGTTATCGGACCTATCCACGTTATGCAAGATATGACCGATTGCCTACAGTACCATTTTTGACAAACTCCCTTTCGTACTGGTTAAGAAAACCTTTTCGTCCTCGTGGTTCGACCGCACGAATATTAAATTTAATCGAGATGACCTTCAGTGGCGGACCAGAGCTGTGGTCTCGAATCATGGCGGGAATGCCAACTGCTGATAAGCGAATGTATAAAGAGAGCCTGCAAATTCCCAAGGATTATGATGATTGGTGGTATTACCGTAATCATTGGAGAGAGGATTTACCGTTACGTACAAGATTACAGCTATTAGATTTTCATACGTTTTTGCCAGATATGGTTTTAGCTAAGGTAGACCGGACTAGTATGGCTGTTTCTCTTGAAGCTCGCGTTCCCTTGCTAGACCGCCGGATTATTGAGTTTTCCTTTTCTGTTCCTGAAGAGATTCGATATTATGGTGGTGAGTTAAAAGGCATGTTTCGTCATGCATATAGAGGAATTCTTCCTGACCATATTCTAGATAGACGTAAAAAAGGTTTTGGTATACCTCGGTATTATCTAAAGGATTTGGGTGAAGGAAGACTTATACAGGAACATGTTTTAACGAGTCTTTACTCATGATCTTTTCTTCTATTGCAAACAGACTTAATAAAAAGTTATATCGACGTAAATATCGGCGCATGCTTCAACAGTGGGAGGATGACGGAGGAGATGAAAAACTTCGTTACGATTATGATTTGAATGGTAATTCTTTTGTCATGGATTTAGGCGGTTATGAGGGTGAATGGACAGAAAATATCCACCAAAAGTTTGGGTGCCAAGTTGCAATATTTGAACCCGTTAGGAAGTTTGCGGAACAAATAAAAGATAAGTTTTCGCAAAACGAAGCTATTGAGATATGTCAGTATGGATTAGGCAGTTCATCAAGAACGGACACAATTTATCTATGGGGCGCAGGGACTTCTACATTTAGAAAACGTGCTAAAGCTGAAGAAATTAGAATCGTTGATATCAAAAAATGGTTTAGTGATCATAATATGCAATCCGTTCAGTTAATGAAGATTAATATTGAAGGAGGTGAGTTCGAACTTCTGGAGCGCTTGCTTGAGACAAGGTTGATCTCACGTATCGAGAATATTCAGGTTCAGTTCCATAATATTGCAGTTGAATCTACAAGACGAATGGAACGAATTCAGCAGGGTATGAGAAATACACATAAACCAACCTATCAGTACAAGTTTATATGGGAAAATTGGGTTTTAAAGTGATGCGAAATGCGTGACAAGTTAATCAAGGATTTTTTTGTTCGCATGTTTGGAAGCATGGGCATCGATGTTGGAACTCTAACGCCTAAAGATGAGCTAAGCAGCCTAATTAATTCTCTTCATCCTGTGGATTCAGGTAAGGAGTTGATTAGGCTAGGTCCTAGTGGAGACGGTGGGTACCTTTTACCTGATGATCTGGAAGGAATTAAGTATTGTTTCTCTCCTGGTGTATCCAGCGAATCAGGGTTTGAGGCGGCATTGGCTAGACAAGGCTTAAAGGTTTTTCTTGCTGATTTTTCAGTTGATGCTCCAGCTGAATTTCACGATAATTTTGTTTTTGATAAGAAGTTTATTGGTGCGCTTTCTAATCAGACCTTTATGACCTTGAATCAATGGAAGGACTCAAAAATTTCTAATTATTCAGGTGATTTGATCTTACAAATGGATATTGAAGGTGCAGAGTTTGAGACTTTGTTTAGTGTTTCTGCTGATCTTTTGAATCAGTTCAGAATAATGGTTATTGAATTTCATTATCTACAGGAGCTTTTTAATAAGCGATTCTTTTTGCTTGCCTCTCGCGTGTTTCAAAAATTACTGCAGACGCACAGTGTAGTTCATATCCACCCTAATAATTGTTGTGGTTCTATAAAAGGGAATGGTCTGGAAATACCTAGGGTTGCTGAGTTCACTTTTTATCGAAAGGATCGCTTTAGCAACCCCTCATATAGACAGTCATTTCCTCATGTTCTAGATAGAAATAACACAAGGAAATCTACGCTAGTTTTGCCCTCATGTTGGTATCGAGGATAAATTCAGAATACAGAAACAGAAGCTTTTGTCCCGCCTATCCACCAAGCAACCTCACCAAAGGTGCTTAAGTAGCTTACAAACATTTGCTGAGTTTTTGCTAACAGCAATAGATCTATCAGGTCTTCTGAGATGCCATCTACCGATGTCCAACTTGCTAGTCTTTTAGTGCTTCGTGGAAATTGAAGTATTCGGTTTTTACCATATATTTTGGATAGTGAGGGTCCTACTTCATCGCTATCACTAACAACTAAAAACTTTGTATTCTTATCGCTCTTATCCAATAGGTGGCGTAGACGCTTTCTAGCGGGCATATAATATTTTCGATAGCGTCGTTCGTAATCTCTCCAAGTACGGACTTGAAGTCCTATCACGTTCTTTTCTAGATTTTCATCTGCCCATGTATTAACACGATTAATGATCTCTGGTCGTATTTTTATCTGTTTGAAAAATGATGTGTAATTACTACAAATCTCGCCTGGAATCCGTGTGTATTCAAGATCGATATGCCTTGCATCACTGCGTGTTGAGTGTTTTGAGTGTCCCTTTGGATAGACCATGTATTGGTATCGGTCGGACGGTTTTCCTTTTAGTTTCCACCACGCTTTGCCAATCCCACGATAAATAGGGTGAGTGCTTGCACCAACGGTACTAAAACCCTTTGGTAGGAATTTCTCATCTTCTGGTAGTACAGCCAACCTCCAAGATTTGTAAATATCTGCTTCAGGAGGAACCGCATGAACTTGGCAATCATTTACAAATAGTTCTGAGAAAGCTGCAGGCATATTAGGTAAGACTTCCCAGTAGACTCGCGCATGTCCATCTAGCCGCATGGCTGATACCCAAGATTTAATGCGATTGCCAAGGCCGCCTGTTTCAGTAGATACAATCACTGGTATTATTTTTAATGAAAACCGTATTTTAAGAGATAGTGTCGAAGTGTAGTTGGTTGCATTTTTTAAGATTCTTTAGGTGGTGAGATATATAAGTATTGTTTCTTCTAGGGTGCAAATCGATGACGCCTTATAAGGCTATTTATAATAGTCTAAGCACTATAGGATATTAATCCATGCGTTCTGTCTCGGTTAGATCTACAATTAACTCAAGATCAATAAAAAATTCCTCGGAGAATCTCTCATGATTAAAATGAATAGTCTAAGGTTTTTTTGCTCAATACTACTGATTAGCATTTTACTTTTTGGTCGGGCGCAAGCCCAACAGGAATATGGTTATACGGATTTTGAGGCCTCGGGTTCAAGGGAGGCTCATCAGGTATTTCTTAGGGGTTTACTGCAGTTGCATAATTTTGAATACGGGGATGCCCGAGCCTCCTTTCAAGAAGCACAGTCAATTGATTCCAATTTTGTGATGGCTTACTGGGGTGAAGCATTAACTTATGAGCATTCGTTCTGGGGGCGTTTTGATATAGAAGCATCAAAAGCAACAATGGCAAGGTTAGGCGGAACACCAGAGGAGCGTGCTAGCAAGGCAGAGACACAGCGAGAAAGAGATTATCTCAACACACTTGAGGTTCTATTTAGTGAAGGTACACAAGAGGAACGCGAAATTCGTTATTCGCACTCTCTCCAGGAACTTCATGAGAAATATCCAAATGATCTTGATGCGGCAGCGTTTTATGCGCTCTCTATTCTTTTCACCACCTATGGTGGGCGCGATTTCACACGTTATATGAAGGCTGCGTCGATAACAGAGGAAATACTTGATAAGAACCCCCTCCATCCGGGTGCTCTTCATTACAACATTCATAGCTATGATGATCCTATTCATGCATCTCTCGGACTTCGAGCGGCAAGGGATTATTTTAAGGTCGCACCTTCGGCTATTCATGCTCTTCATATGGGGTCTCACATATATTTTGCTCTTGGAATGTGGGAGGAGGGTACAGACAGGAATGCTCGTTCTTTTGGGGAGGCCGTTGCCAGACAAAAAAACCCAACCGACTTATATAGTGGTCAGGCTTATCATGCATTGACCTGGCTAATTTACAGTCTATCGCAACAGGGTGAGTATGATGCAGCAGAGGATCAATTAGCCTTAATTGAGACTCAGGTTGATCAATATGGTGACGCTAATATTGGGCCGAGAAGAGCATATGTGGGAGCACGGGCTGCTTATATAATCGATACACAACAGTGGCAGAACCACCATGCGAGCGTAGTGATTAAACATGATGGCTTAAATGATTTCTCCATTGCTACCGACTATTACCTTCAAGGTATTGTTGCACTGAACCATGGTGATGCTGCTGGGGCAGAGAATGCTCTAGATAAGATGGGAGGAGAAGAGGAAATTTTAAGCGCCGATAGAGAAATTATGGCTCCTCGTCTTTTACGACTGGCACTGCAAGGTCAAATTGCACTAGTAGCGGGCCGTCAGGAGGAAGCTCTTGAGTTGATTGGGTTAGCTGCAGAACTAGAGGGTCAATTGCCCGCTGAGTACGGTCCGGTAGTGCCTGTCCAGCCAATGGCAGAGTTGCTTGCTGATACATACCGATCATTAGGAGATGCAGATAAAGCTAGGTCTTACTATGAGATCTCTCTTCAAAGTGCCGTGGGTAGAGAGAGGTCATTGAAAGGATTGAACCAGCTTTCTCAATAAAAGTTGAGTGAATGATATTGCCAGTATAGGACGGCTGTATGGTTTAGGATCGTATATAGAAATGTTAAAAATTTTTGCTATATCAACTTTGATAATGCTGCTTTCAGCATGTGGGGGTGCTACCAATGACGCATCTCTAATCGATGAACCAATTATCATAAAGTTTCCCCATGTTGTAGCTCCTGGTACGCCTAAGGGACAAGCAGCCTCTCGGTTTGAGCAACTTGTAGAGGAGCGGTTTCCGGGGCGTGTTGATGTGGAGGTATACCCATCAGGGCAGCTAATGACGGATGATGATTCCCTTGAGGCATTAGCTTTTGGCGAGATCCAAATGATAGCGGTGTCGCTGTCAAAATTTGATCGACTTACGCAGGCATTTCAAGTATTTGATTTGCCGTTTTTATTTTCAAATATTGGAGCTGTAGAAAATTTTCAGGCTAGTATTGAAGGACAGGAATTATTAGAAGCTCTAGTTGATAGTGGGTTCCTTGGACTGGCTTTCTGGCATAACGGAATGAAGCACTTTGGTGCTCATCGGCCACTTCGATTGCCTAATGACGCCCAAGGTCTGCGGTTTCGTATTATGGAATCAGATGTTCTACAAGCCCAGATGGAAGCCATTGGTGGAAATCCTCAGAAGATGGCATATGGAGAGGTATATCAGGCGCTTCAGACCGGAGCGATAGATGCTCAAGAAAACACTTGGTCGAACATTTATTCGTCAAAGTTTCATGAAGTGCAACCTTACTTCATGTTAAGTAATCATGGGTATGTTGGTTATTTTGTTGCAGTAAACGAACAGTTTTGGGAAACCTTGCCTAATGATATACAAGATGGGCTCTCGGAAATCATGGCTGAGGTCACTGAATGGGGAAACGCAAGATCAATTGCTATTAATGATGAAAGTCGGGAAAAAATACTTGCAACAGGACGAGCTGAAATTATTGCTCTAACGGATCAAGAGCTAAGGGCTTGGCGGACGATGGTGCATCCAGTTTGGGAGCAATTTTCTGATGAGATTGGAGCAGATTTAATTGAGGCAGCACAAAGATCAAGCAATTAACTTAATTTAGGGTTATCAGAGAACACAATCGTAGGGTTCTATAGCTACTTCTGGATACCACACCCAGTATTTTTCCAAATTTACAGGTTCAGTAAAGTTTTTTGGGTCAGTAACAGTCATACGATAGTTTAATTGGCTCCCGTCTTCAGCTACATCAAAGTATTCGATGATTTCTGCATCAGAGCTTAAGGGAATCCCATCTCTATCGAAGTGTGGCCAATTAGCATTAAAAGTTTCTACGACAAGCGTTTCTCCCTCCCAGCGGCCCACTGAATACCCTAACCGAGGTGTTTCTGGTATTTGAGGCTCGTTATCCGTAGTCATATGAATTATGCGGACAGTGTCATACTCTTCCATCTCAAAAACTATGGTGTCACTGTCCTCTCGTAAAAGCATTGGGTAGGGTTGTTCCATGATAGTAGGCATTCCCTTTGGGGCACAGTTGAGAGTGGGACTATCCACTGCAGGGTCAAAAGCTAAAAGACTTTCTGTAGCTACTGCAGTCAAAGGATAGCTACTAGCCCATATAGGTCCTGATCCGAGAGGAGTGCTCCACACTCTATACATTCCTAGTTCAGGTGCTGACGTGTCACCTGGGCGATTCTGCTGTGTGTTACCGAGGACATCTCCAGACCAACGTCGATTTCCACTACCGCTTAAGACTACTTCTTCCCCCATTGGTAGAAGAATATTGAGGGCATAAATACCTAGTTCTCCACCCTTGGCTGGATTACCAGCAATTCTGATTTGATCACCTGGTTTCAGGAAGTCAGCCGATAGTTTCCGTCTGCGGAGATTAACCATAGAGGTGGTTTCGATTTCATACAGATCCATGCCGCCTAATTCATTTGTAACGTTTATAGTGAAACGAACATGTGGGTTTCGCCAGTTAACAGCTATAACCTCTCCCTCTCTCTCAATGATAGAGTCTGTGTCAAAAAATCCTGAGACGCTGTGATGGCCAATTAATGGCAAGGGAGCGAGAGACAGAAAGAAAAAAATACCGGCTATTCGTGTCATGTTATTTAATTCCTACATACATTAGGTTTTTGTCATGGCTGAGCTAATAATTTCATTACAAGCTTATATGGCCTGATATCTAGGCCATTATACTAAATGATCAGTACTAGAAACTATTACTATTGCTTGCTGATAGGACCTGGGATATTAAGTTTCTTTCAAATTTGTAATGGTAGTCTAACGAACTACAGCCTATATTTATTTACATAAAAGAATATTTTGAACACATGAGGAACAACTAAAAATGACAACAGATAAAAAAATCGACCAACGAGTATTCGATTTGTATGATGAATATTGCCATGGACGAATGAACCGTCGAGAATTTCTCGATAAATCAGCCGCCATTATGATTGGCGGTGTTTCTGCACTCTGGATGGCTCAGGCACTTTTACCTCGATACGCTGAAGCCCAGACCATTTCATTCACTGATTCCCGTATGAAAGGCACTTATGTTGAGTATTCTTCTCCAGGAGGCACCTCCGGAATGATGCGTGGTTATTTGGCGCAACCGGCAGGAGATGGACCTTTCCCAGCAGCACTTATAATTCATGAAAATCGTGGTTTGAATCCTCATATTGAGGATGTAGCCAGACGTGCGGCAGTTGCAGGGTTTCTTGCCTTAGCACCGGATGGTTTGTCACCTGTTGGCGGATACCCTGGAAATGACGATGATGGTCGGGTGTTACAAAGAGATCTCGTCCCCGATGAGTTAGACCAAGATATGATTAATAGTGCTCGTTATTTAAAAGGGCATGCATTATCTAATGGTCAATTAGGCGCTACTGGCTTCTGTTGGGGAGGTGGCATGACTAACCGATTGGCCGTTGTCCTTGGTGATGATTTACAGGCGGGAGTACCCTTTTATGGGGCTGCGGTACCTGCATCAGCTGTAACTAGCATTAGTGCAGCAATGATGGTCATTATGGCTGATACGGATCCACGGATTAATGCGATGTGGCCAGACTATGAGGCAGCTCTGGCAGAGAATGGGGTGGACTACCGTGGTCATATTTATGAAGGTACGCTGCACGGTTTCCATAATAATTCAACTCCTCGTTACAACAAGCCGGCCGCAGATCTCGCTTGGAATAGGACTATTGGATTTTTCCGAGAGCACCTTTCATAGATAGATAAGCAAGGTTTTTAGGCTATCAGAGATAGTCGAGCCCTTTTAGTTTTGACTAGGGCTCGGCTATTTTTCTAGCAGTGATTGTCAATCAAAGAACTATGTTTTTGTTTCTTTAAGACGTTGCTGGCGAGCCAAAATATAAAACCCTGATCCCACTAGGATCAGTAACATTGTAAATAAAAAAGAATCTCTACTAACCTGAAGCATCAACCAAGCACTTGTGCAGATGCCTAATATAGGGATCAGATTTCCTGCAGGTAACACAAAACCACCATTTTCTGCATGCCTTGCCCTTAGCCTTGGTACTGCTGCACAGGTCAACATGTAAACAAGGACTCGGGAGAAAACAGAGGTTGCAGCTAACCATACGAAAGAACCAAAGATTGCCAAAAAGAATGAAACTAGACCAAAAAATATAATGGAATTTGCAGGAGTTCTTAGTTTTTCATGCACCACACCAAACCATTGGGGTAGAGCTCCATCTAGGGCTAAAGTGTATGTGATACGAGGGGTAGTAAACATTCCAGCGGCAAGATTACCGCCTACCGAGGCAACAATTCCTAGAATAAGGAATACCAAGCCAGTTGGTCCCATAAGGGCATTGGCAGCATCCAGCAGTGGTGTGGAAGATGATGCTATATTCGGCACTGCAGCCATGCTGACTATCTGAATCAATAAATAAAGTACTGCTACGCCTCCTATAGCGAGTAATAAAGCAAGCGGCATATGGCGAGCTGGGTTGCGTGACTCGCCGGCTGGAATAGATGCATATTCGAATCCACCATAAGCATAAGTTAAAAGCAGTGCCGCAAGCCCAATATCATTAGCACTTGGAATAGGGCCTTCAAAATGCGGGATAATTTCACCGCCAAGCTGACTGGCTCCAACGATTATCAATAAGAAAAGGGCTGCTATTTTAATAATCGTTAGTGTGGCTAGTGAGCGAATCGCATGCACTGAGCCGATTACATTGATGAATGTTAGTCCGCCACATATTAATGCCAGTGATATTATTCTTCCAAAACCACCGGTCACGCCGCTCCAGAAGTAACCTATGCTATCTAGAAGAAGCGCGCTATTTGCTGCAAAAGCGACAACACGGGATATGTAGTACAACCAGCCAACTTCAAATCCGACTAAAGAACCAAAAGCCTCTTTGCTATAGCGAACTGGGCCACCAGTACTGCGAAAATAGCTAGCTAGTTCGGCAAAGCATAAAACAATCGGAAAGATTAGCAGCGAACAAAGTAGGTAAATCAGAGGGCTATATTCACCAGCTAGTCTGGCAGCACTACTAGGTAAGCCGAATATGCCAGCACCAATTAGTCCGTTCACGGCTAGTAGCCATAGACCCCAGATACCCAGTTTGCGTGGAAGAATTTCCTTTAAATTTTTAGGCATATTCTGGTCGGTTAGCTAACCCCCCCCAAAATTGACGCTCATGAGCTAACGATCAGAGCCAAAATAATTAAGTTCTATAGTGATGCCGTTAGGGTCATCCAAGAATATCTGGTAAAGATCCATATTTGGGAGTTGCCGTTCACGGTAGGAAACACCATTTTCCTCTAATCGTTTAATTAACCCAGTAGCATCTGTTGCTCGGAATGCTATGTGGTCTAAAGAACCGCTACCATCTAAAGCATCTGGGTCAATTTCACCGCCTAAATAGCCTACCAGGCCGCTAGGGTCTTCAGGGTCAACCCCAACTAGGTGAATGACTGTTTGTGCACCGAGGTACAACCAGTGACCAGGGAAAGGCAGATCTGGTCGTTCGCCTTCTTGCATACTAAGGATATCGACATAGAAAGCTCTGCTCTTTTTAAGATCTAGAGTGCGAATAGAACAATGGTCTAAGGTATTAATGGGCATGATCTGGCATCTCCATGCAGATGTTTCGTGTTATGAGGATGATAGCAGTCGGCATGGTACTTTTGTTAAACGCAATGATGGCTGCTATTTGTTAGTATCTATAAAGGTTAATAGAGTCTTCAGTTAGAAGAGGGGTTGGCTTAATGTTTAGGAACGTATCAGTCTCTATATTTGTTATCGTCTTATTTGTTTCTGCATCTGAGCTGAGGGCTCAGCGTATTTTACCCTTTCCTACTCATGAATCCTTTGCCGCCTCGGCGGAGGCGCAGCGGTATGTCGCAGCAGCAATGGAGTTAGCTCAGTCTGACCTTATAGAGGAGGCTAATTCATATTGTTCTGCTACGGGTCCAAGGAGACCTGCACTAAATAGAGAAGCAGATGGTGGAGCACCGCTTGAGGACTACCAACTTGAGCCAATTAAAGTTTTTGAGAATCTTTATTACGTTGGTTTTAACGATGTAGGGGCATGGGTGATACCGACTAGCGATGGCATTATCTTGATGGATACCCTTAATTCAACTGCTGAAGCAAGAGATGTACTGGTTCCGGGAATTGAAAAAATTGGTCTTGATCCTGCACAGATAAAGCACATCATTATTGGTCATGGGCATAATGATCATGTAGGTGGAGCAGCCTATCTTCAGGAAACATATGGTGCACAGGTTCACATTACGGAAGCTGACTGGGACCTTTCTTTTTCCAGTGAGACTGCTGATCGACCGAGACCAATCAAAGACAGAGTTGTAACAGATGGCCAGGAACTTACTTTGGGTGATACAACGCTTACCCTAGTGCTTACGCCAGGACATACCGATGGTACCCTGGCTGTGTTGGCGCCAGTTAATCATCTAGGGCGCACTCACACCATATTTATATTTAGCGGCACATGGATGACTAGTCAGGAGTCACGACTAGTTTTTGAGCATGTTTTCGATGACTTTGGTAGGCCAATGGGTGCAGAAAGCGCTATAAGTGGTCATCCGGGGATTTTAGTTAATAAGATTGAGTATTGGGATCAGTTAGGTCGAGAATATCCAACTGGGCCTCACCCATTGCTTCTGGGTAAAGAACGCTTCGATCGTTATATGTCGATTATGCTTGAGTGTGGGAGTGCGAGACTTGCCGCAATGGAGGACAGTCCGGATAGAATGACTCGTCCCTAGCTTTTAAGAGTCACAAAGATTTTGGGCCAATGTAAACTTTTTTCTCTTGGTAGATTCCCATATTTTTTATTAGAAGATCTTAGGTCATAGTCAATACGGCTGTCAGTGTTGTTATGCCAAGGACCCATGCGTACCAGGCAAAAAGATAAAAGCGTTGTGTTCGGAGAAGCCATACGAATAACCAAAGTGCGAGTAATCCACTTAAAAGAGCAGCCATAGCCCCTAATGCAATGGTTTGAAATAGAGCATTAGAGATTGTGGCTAGTTCTGGCAGAAGTAAAACTCCAGCCCCTGTTATGGCAATGACTCCAAGTAAGAAGGAAAATTGTGCTGCAGCTAGAGGTGAAAGTCCTAGTGCAAGCGCTGCCCCAACTGTGGCACCGCTGCGTGAGATACCTGGGAGAATTGCAATAGCCTGGGCACATCCAATTAAGAATGCTCCATACCAGGAAGGCTCATGGTTATTGCCCTTATCAATCGTGTACCGTGTGCTCCAGACAATTGTACCCGTGATTAATAAGCCTAAACCTGCGACTTGGGGTAATTCAAATTGTTGTTCTATCCAATTTTTTGCTAATAACGCTATTCCAATAGCAGGTAGCGTTCCGACTACGAGTTTTCCTATATAGCGCAGTGAGGCAGGGTTTGCAGAAATTGCACCGATGGCTAGTTCAAAAACCTTTTTTCTGTAGAAAAGTAGTATTGCAACCATAGTGGCAACATGAAGAGTTACCTCAAAGAGAAGTCCTCCACCGAATTCTGAGTCTAGTATCCACTGAGCAATAACCAAGTGCCCTGAGCTTGAGACGGGCAGGAACTCTGTAAGGCCCTGTAGAATACCGAGCATAAGAGTCTGTAGGATTTCCATTTGCTAGATCATACAGAAACAAACTCAATACATGCGATAAGGCTTAATGTCTCGCCGCGTTAGAATGAGGTCAGACGGGATAACGCTTGAAGGCTGAAAGTGATTCTTAATAAACGCATTATGGGGTTCTAATCAATATAGTTTTTTTGAAAAAATAATGATTTTGGATAAACCATTACGAATCCGAATATAAAAATATAGGGAATTCTGATGAATCTCCAGATCCGTACTGCCGTTGAGGCAGACTTGCCAGCAATTACAGAAATATATAATCAGGCCATAGAATCACGCATTGCCACTGCTGATCTGAGCGCTGTCTCTCTTGAGAATCGACGTGCATGGTTAGCTACTCACAATTCAGATTACCCAGTATTTGTTGCTGAAGATAAGGGCTATATCAAAGGTTGGTGCAGTCTTAGCGCTTACAGATCTGGGCGCATGGCTTTGAGACAAACTGCCGAGATAAGCTATTACATACATAGAGAGTTTCATGGCATTGGAATTGGTTCCAGTCTAATTGCTGATGTTATTAACCGTTGTCCTGCTCTGGGGATTAAGGTGCTATTTGCAATATTGTTAGACACTAATTCTTTAAGTATTGGAATCCTGGAAAAATTTAATTTTGAAAAATGGGGTCATTTGCCTGGAGTTGCTGACTTTGAAGGTGATCTATGTGGGCATTTCTACTATGGTCGACGTGTCGATATCTAAATAAGACTGTTTAGTAGCCCACCGGGTTTGAAGCGACTGAGGGTGTATGATTACGAGCATATAACCCATGATTATGAGGGGTCTTAGCATGGACAGGCGTAATTTTTTGAAAGTAGCTGGAGCAGCACCTGCTGTTATTGCTGGTTCTTCTTCCACGGCATTTGCAGAAGGTACAAGTCCATTTATCGATGCACAACAGCTCTATAGACGCAACGGTAATAGGTCTACCGTTGCCTGTAGCAATGGAATTGTCTGTGCTAGTCAACCTCTTGCCACCATGGTGGGCATCGATATTCTTAAAGCTGGGGGCAACTGTATAGATGCAGCGATTGCCACCAATGCGATGCTAGGTCTGACAGAACCCGGGAGCGATGGTATAGGTGGAGATCTGTTCGCCATTATTTGGTCAGAGCGTGATAAGCGTTTGTTTGGTTTAAACGCCAGTGGTCGTGCTCCATATGAGTGGAATTTGGATAAGGCTCATGCAAAAGGATTGGATCGAATCCCTCGTCAGAGCCCATTGTCATGGACGGTGCCTGGCTGTGTTAGTGGTTGGAACTTGTTGAATGAACGGTTTGGCAACCTAAGCCTTTCACAATGCTTAGAGGCGGCTATTAATTATGCTGAGGAGGGATTCCCAGTCTCTCCT
>DJLG01000103.1 GCA_002434915.1 Proteobacteria bacterium UBA6522 | reverse complement strand
CTTTCCAATTGTTGTGCAACCTCCTCTCGGGTCATACCTTTACATCCTTATAAATCAGTCACTTGGAAGTATACTCTTCAAAACCTGCCTCTGACAATATTCCATCAAAACTTATTAATAAAAAATGATTACCCATTTTATTCCCTACTGCTATAACAGGTTTCTCCTGACTATGATTCTCGGTTTAGTAATGTATCCAATATCAGAAGTACTGCACCTAATGTAATTGCAGAGTCAGCAACATTAAAGACAGGAAAAAACCATTCTTGGTAATGAACACGAATAAAATCAACAACGTGTCCCCATAAAATCCGATCTATAACATTCCCTAGCGCACCACCCATAATAAAAGCTAAAGAAACCGCAAGAAGCGCTTGACCTCGAGATGGTAACTTTATTAACCATACACAAATAACTGTGCTAGCCCCGATGCCTAAACCAGTAAACATCCATCTCTGCCATCCAGAAGCATCGCTGAGAAAACTAAAGGCAGCACCAGTATTGTGAATACGCATAAAATCAAGCACCGGAAGAAGAGTCACAGAATCAAACTCATCAAAACGATCCATGATTAATGACTTAGTCCACTGATCAAGGATCACAACAGTCACTGCCAACCAAAGCCACCGAGAAGCCCCCAAATCCATTGAATGCCATGATCTCACTAAGAACCCCCAAAACCCTGCAGGAACATGTTTATCTGACTTCAAAACTTTCTTGCTAGTTTTTTTAGATGTTTTTGCCTTGGTAGCTCTTTTTTTTAAACCTAGTTCTGAAGATTTTTTATCTGTATTTTTAGAAGTTTTTTTTATGGTTTTCTTTTTTGAGATCACGCGTACACCCTAAGCTCACCAGAACCTTCTACATTACCCACACAACGCCCACAAAGCTCTTCATGCTTATCATAACTACCAACGTCATCACGCCGATGCCAACAACGGGTACACTTGCCTTCTTCGCTACGACCCAATTTGATCCAAAATTGCGTGGATTCTGAACAAACAGCAACCGAGTCTTTTGGACGTTGCTCTTCAGGAGAGACTTTTGCTTCAGATGTAATAAAAACAAACCGCAACTCATCTCCAAGTGTTTCAAGTGTAGTCATTAAATTCGGCTCACAAAAAATATGAATCCAAGCATCTAAAGGAGCTCCAATTTCACCCTCTGCTCTAACCCGTTCAAGTTCTTTTGAAACAGCTTGACGCACATCTAAAATAAGATCCCAGTCAATATTCTCCATTCGAGCTTTTTTTGGCAAGGCATGCCAATTAGACAGAAATACTGAATCTGTTCTGACACCAGGTAGAGACTGCCAAATTTCCTCAGCAGTAAAAGTGAGAATCGGAGCTAACCAACGAACCATAGCCTCTGCAATATGATACATAGCAGTTTGCGCAGATCGACGAGGTAACCCGTCTGTCCCAGTTGTATAAAGGCGATCCTTTATAACATCAAGATAAAACCCGCCCATTTCAACAACACAAAAATTATGCACTTTATGAAATATATGATGAAACTCATAACGCTCATACGCTCTGATTACTTCTTCTTGTAATGTGCAAGCCCTATCAATTGCCCACTGATCCAGATAAATCATGTCTGATATCGGAACTGCATGCTTCTCAGGATCAAAACCAGATAAGTTACCAAGCAAGAATCGTTGTGTATTGCGTAGTCTTCTGTATGCGTCAGAAACACGAGTTAAGATCTCATGAGATACGCTCATTTCAGCTCGATAATCTGTAGCAGCAACCCATAACCGAAGAACATCTGCTCCCAAAGTTTTATAAATCTTCTTTGGCTCTACGACATTCCCCAGCGACTTGGACATTTTATGACCCCGCTCATCCACCGTAAAACCATGAGTCAATACTCCTTTATAAGGAGCATGGTCATACATACCAACTGAGGTCAAAAGACTCGATTGAAACCATCCTCGATGTTGGTCAGATCCCTCTAAATAAAGATCAGCAGGTAATGAAACCTCTTCTCGGAGCGTGCCTACAACATGATGACTAAATCCAGAATCTAACCAGACATCCATCACATCAGTAACTTTTTCATACTCAGCACAATCAGCGTCTAAAATATCTTTGGAATCAAGCTCGAACCAAGCATCAATGCCGTTCTGTTCTACCTTATCTGCGACTTGGAGTGCTATTGCTACTGATTCTGGATGCATGACTCCCGTCTTTCTATGCACAAACAAAGGAATTGGCACACCCCAGTTCCGTTGCCTTGAGATGCACCAGTCTGGTCGATTACCCACCATGCCACGAATGCGTTCTTCACCCCATTCTGGAGTCCAAGTTATATCTGGCAAAACTTCCAGGGAATTTTCTCGAAGCATGTTATGGTCCATGCCAATAAACCACTGAGGCGTAGCTCTAAATATCACTGCGGTCTTATGTCTCCAACAATGAGGGTAACTATGAGTTATAGGCTCAAGATGCAATAACGAACCTGATTCTTCTAATAGTTCAATAATGCGGTTATTTGCTGACTCAATATGAACACCAGCTAATAATGGTGTGTCTGCGGAATACTTACCGACCTCATCAACACAACACTCCAAAGGCAAGTCATATTCAACGCCCAGCGTAAAATCTTCATGACCATTACCCGGTGCAGTATGCACTGCACCTGTACCTGCCTCTATAGTTACATGTTCCCCAAGCACCACAGGTACTAATCGATCATAAAAAGGGTGTTTTAATTCTAGCCCTTGAAACACTTTTCCAAGTGCGCCCGCTATTTTTACTGGATCACTCAGACCATAACGAGTAGAAACCATATCGAGCATATCGCTCGCGACCAAAACATACTCGTTCTCCTGAACATTCATTATTTTGATCAGGCTATATTCGAGATCTGAATTCAACGCAACGGCCTGATTGCCAGGCAATGTCCAGGGTGTTGTTGTCCATATCGGTATTGAAACTGTCCCATCAGGAATCTCAATATTTAATATGCGACTAAAAACAGAAACATCATTTACAAAAAATCTTACATCGATTGCATCAGAAGATTTATCTTGATACTCCACCTCTGCCTCAGCCAGGGCAGACCGGCAATTTAAGCACCAGTGGACTGGTTTGTACCCACGATAAACTAGCCCCCTATCAATAAGTTTTGCAAATGCACGAATCTGCTCTGCTTCATAGCATGGATCCATGGTTATATAAGGATTTTCCCAATCTCCAAGAACCCCCAGTCTTTTGAGGTCTGTCCGCTGACGTTCTATCTGGACAGTTGCATAATCTCTACAAGCATCGCGAAACTCCCTTGGAGTAAGCTTTTCACCAGCCTTACCTTTTTTACGTTCCACCTGATGCTCAATTGGGAGTCCATGGCAGTCCCACCCAGGAACATAAGGTGCATCAAATCCGGCTAATATTCTGGATTTAAGAATGATGTCCTTTAGAACGTGATTGAGAGCGTGTCCTAAATGAATATCACCATTAGCATAGGGTGGTCCATCGTGCAAAATAAACTTTGGCCGCCCATTAGCAGCCGCACGAATCTGCCCATAAATATCCTGCTTCTCCCAAACTTCCAACATCGCAGGTTCCCGTTGGGATAAGTTACCCCGCATTGGAAACTTTGTATTTGGCAAGTTTAATGTATCTTTATAATCTGTCATTTTTTTAAATCAGATAAAACAACTCGAGCATCTGCGACATCCTTATGCATTTGTTTCGTCATAGCACCAATATCAGAATAGTTACGCTCTTCACGCAATCGTTCAACAAATTTCACAGTGATATGTTCACCATATATATTTTTATTAAAATCAAATATAAATACTTCTAACAATGGTTCTATACCACCAACTGTAGGTCGTGTACCAACGCTCACAACCCCATCCAAAGCTTTCTCAGCCAAACCCCCAACCTGAGCAGCAAAGATACCATCGACTGGGGCACAGCGGCGATTAAGATTAACGTTTGCTGTTGGGAACCCTAATTTTTTACCAATACCGAGACCGCGGACAACTCTTCCCGAGATAAAATAGTCACGCCCAAGCATTCCGCGAGCTTTTTTCATATCACCTACTCTAAGCGCCTCACGAATTGCGGTACTACTAGCACGTTCATCTTCATAATAAACAGCAGGCACAGCAGTCACACCAAATCCGTTCGTTGAGCCCGCCTTAACAAGATCATCCAATGTTCCAGTCCGTTGTGCAGCAAAACGAAAATCATCTCCTACCACAATATGAGAGGTGTTAAGCCCATTGAGAAGGACATCCTGTATAAAATCGTTAGGTGACAAATCATTGATGCTAGAGAATCTAGGACAAAAAAACTCTTCTACTCCAAAATCTCTAAGAAGCTCATACCTTTCCCTAAATTTAGTAAGACGAGTTACAGGCTGATCAGAAGCAAAGAACTCCTTTGGCATTGGCTCAAAAGACAATACCAAGGCACGACCACTTATCTCCTGCGCTCGTTCTTTCACTTGCCTTAGAATTTCCTGATGTCCAAGGTGAATTCCATCGTAGGCGCCCACTGTTACCGCTCTAGCCTGCGGACTTATTTCTTTTAGCTGTGTTAAATGGCGGTAAAACTGCATAACTCAGTGATCAGGACTTATATATAGAAGTGTAATTATAGATCCAGATGACGAATCTGCCGAAGACTTCTGAAACGCAATCCAAGCATAAAGCAGACTGCAAGATAAACGGCAATACCAGCTGACACGCATACAAGAAGAGAGCCTATCCGTTCAAACGAAGAGAGCTGTAGCCAGTCCCCAAATATGCCCTGTAAAAAATAAACTGATAACACCATAGAGATACAAGCCAGAATGACTTGACCCATTAACTTTCCCCACCCAGGACGGGGCTGAAAGAATCCTCCGACAACAAGTCCTTTATACAAAAGGCTAGCGTTAAAAAGCGCAGATACTGTCGTGGCTATAGCAAGTCCTGCATGGGGAGCGTAAAAATCACCTCTTATCAGACCAAGAACAAAAATTACATTTAACATCATATTTAGAAGAAGCGAGTAAATTCCAATTCTTACTGGCGTACGGGTATCCTGACGAGAAAAATAACCAGGCGTTAAAACTTTAACTAAAATAAAACCAAGTATGCCCATTGAATAGGCAATCAATGGTGCTGTCGCCATATTTACATCAAAATCTGTGAATTCGCCACCATAAAAAATAGTTATCAGTAAGGGCTGTGCTAGAACGATTAATCCTAGTGAGGCGGGAAGCGCAAAAACGAAAACTAATCGTAAAGCCCAATCAAGTGTTGCAGAAAAAGCCTCTTTAGACGCCTTTGCATGTTGTTCAGAGAGCGTTGGTAATATCACTGTAGCAAGAGCAACACCCAAAACACCCAGTGGGAACTCCATCAACCGATCAGAATAATATAACCAGCTAATACTTCCAGCTGCTAAAAATGATGCGATCAGCGTGTCAAAAAGAATATTTATCTGAGCAACTGAGGATCCAAATATAACTGGCATCATCAGCTTGAGAATTTTTCTGACTCCTGGGTATGTCCAGCCCCATCGCGGAACCGGCAATAACTTTATTTTTATCAAAAATGGTAATTGAAATAAAAGCTGGACTAGTCCTGCCACAAAAACACCTGCAGCAAGGCCAACACCTGGATTATCCAATCTAGGTGCTACCCAGCCAGCAAAGCTGATTAGAACTAAATTCAATAGAACAGGTGTAAACGCCGGTACAGCAAAATTCCTATAAGCGTTAAGAATAGCTCCTGCTAAAGCTGTTAGAGAGATAAAAAACAGGTAAGGAAAAGTAAGCCTAAGCATGTTACGGGAAAGTTCATAACGACCATCACCATCAAGAAATCCTGGCGCAAAAATCATAATTAAAACTGGTGAAGCAATAACGCCAAGGGCTGTAAAAACAAATAACAGAAGACCCAAAGTGCCTGTAACCCGATCTAAAAGTTCTTTAGTCGCCTCTGGAGTTTTAGTTGCCCG
>DJLG01000104.1 GCA_002434915.1 Proteobacteria bacterium UBA6522 | reverse complement strand
CACCGACACGGCTTCTATGCTTAGAAAATACTCATCGTGGCCAAGCATTATCTCTAGATTATTTGTATGCAGTTCAACAATTTGTTAGCGAAAAAAATCTAAAGCTTCACTTAGATGGAGCTAGAATTTTTAATGCTTCAGTAGAGTTAAACATACATGCAAAAAAAATTGCCAAACATTTTGATTCGGTATCATTTTGTCTTTCTAAAGGATTAGGAGCCCCAGTAGGGTCAATTTTATGCGGTAGCAAAAACCTCATTACCCATGCTCGTCGTTGGAGAAAAACTCTTGGGGGAGGAATGCGTCAAGCTGGTATTATCGCAGCTGCAGGCCTTTATGCACTTCAAAACAACATTGAACGACTTAGCGAAGACCACAAGAATGCACAACTACTTGCAAAAGGTCTAAATGAGATAGAGCAGTTAACAATTGATCCTAAAAGCGTACAAACAAATATGGTATTCGTAGACGCTCACAAAATAGACTGTCAAGAATTAACCTCCTTTTTAAAATCTAATGGTGTCTTAATTCAAGGTTCAGGCTTGCTTAGACTTGTAACCCACCTAGATATCAGAGAAAAAGATATTACAACAGCTGTTAAGGCATTTAAGGCTTACTTTAATTAAATACCTATGTAACGCTTCGACCAGCGTTGACCAAGCCCAGTGAGTATTTCATATCCAATAGTACCTGCATGATTGGCAATTTCATCTAAGGATATATTGGTCCCCAATAATTCTACAGGCTCCCCTACCCGTACATGTTCGTTAGATATATCACTTATATCTAACGTTATCAGGTCCATAGAAACTCGCCCTACAACCGGTACTTTTTTTCCGGCTACAAAAGCATGGCCACAATTACTAAGAGCCCGCGGATACCCATCAGCATAGCCTACGCCAACTGTTGCTAAGCGAGCCGGAGAATCAATTTTATAAGTAGCACCATAGCCAATATTTACAGTCTTTGTTATTTCACGCACCTGAATGACTGCTCCATGAAGGCTCACTACAGTCTTCATAGGATTAGGCTCTTGAATAAATGGATTACCTCCAAATAAAGCGATACCTGGTCGAATCAAGTCACCACAATACTGTTTACCAATAAGAGTCCCAGCTGAATTACCAATAGATGTTTTTGACTTAGGTAATCTAGCTCGTAACTTATTAAAGATCTTCAGCTGATCTATGTTTAATGGATGTGATGGTTCATCAGCACAAGCTAAATGTGTGATTACATATTCTAAATCTAAACTATGAAGCAAATTATACTTAACGACCTCCTCAACCTCTAACTCACTAAGTCCTAGCCGCGACATTCCCGTATCAATATGAACTGCCACAGCAGTACCAGCAGCTGCATCACGCCAATAATTAATTTGTTCCACTGAATTAAGAACAGGCGTTAGATTTGCTTTTAATAAGGTCTTTTCTTGCCCAGGAAAGGCACCTTCGAAAACAAAAATTGACCCCTCAGGCAGGAAACCTCGTAACTCCACACCTTCTGCCATATTAGCAACAAAAAAATGTCGGCACCCTTCATCAAACAAACGTCTTGCAACAGACTCAACACCTAAACCGTATGCATTAGCCTTAATAACTGCCGCACAATCTCCAGACGCAGCCGCCCTCAATGCACAAAAATTATTCGCTAATGCGTCTAAATCAATAGTTAATATTCCGGGACTAGTAGTAATGGGGTGGCTACTCATAACTTTTAGGCTACCATAGCCACCAAAATCAAACTTGTATTAAATAGATAATCTTATGAACGATACCTTTACAGCATTACGAGTCCATCGAACAGATGGCAAAAATCAGGCTAAACTAGAAAATCTAACTAATGATGATTTACCTTCAGGTAATGTCTTAGTAGACATTCACTACAGCACAATCAACTACAAGGATGCACTTGCGGTAACGGGGAAGGCTCCTATCATAAGGGAGTATCCTAGAATTGCTGGAATTGATCTTTCTGGTGAGGTTTTAGAGTCTGATGATAAACGTTTCATACCAGGTCAAAAGGTAGCCTCTCTTAATGGTGGTCTTGGTGAAACACGCGATGGGGGCTATGCGGAAAGAACTCGTATTAACGCTGAAAAACTACAGCCCTTACCCAATAACATGAGCACTCGAACAGCAATGGCACTAGGTACAGCAGGTGCCACAGCAGCTCTTGCCATTTACCGTATGGAACAGAACGGTCAACATCCAGGTCTCGGACCCATCCTAGTAACTGGTGCAACCGGAGGGGTAGGTTCTATTGCAATTGACCTGCTCAGCAATCGAGGTTATGAAACAGTTGCTTTAAGCGGAAAACCTGAACAAAGCCCATTTTTAAAATCCCTTGGCGCAACTTCTGTCATTGACCGACAGGAGCTGGAGTTAGAATCCAAGCCCCTTGGCCGAGCGACATGGGGTGGTGCAATCGATAATCTTGGAGGGGATGTTCTCTCCTGGCTTACTCGCACTACAAGACCCAGAGGAAATATTGCAAGCATTGGACTCGCTGCAAGCACTGATCTTCAAACTACTGTATTACCATTTATTCTTAGAGGGGTGTCTCTAATTGGCGCCGCACTCGAGTGTTACCCAGATCTTCTGGACGTTTTATGGGAAAAACTAGCTAACGATATGGCTCCAAGTCATTTGGACACCATCATCACTCAAGAGGTTACACTTCAGAACCTACCAGAATGTTTTGATGCTTATATCGATAGTGCAATCACTGGCCGCACCCTAGTAAAGATCAAATGAATTCGTCTCCTAAGTAACAACAAACTTGCTACACACTATTAGAAAACCACGCAGCCTCACCTACGAAAGTGATATTCATAAGGCGTGCCTGCTTGGCGAGCGTTGAGCCAAATTGTCAACATGCCCTCAAGAACATGCGCTGCGCGAATTGGTCCAACGTCTAGAGGCTCAAGACCCATCCCAGTGACTAACTCAGCAACCTTAGCTTTTGCACCCTCATCATTGCCAACCAAAGGAATAGTCACTGGACCACCGGGCTCAATCATAGTTGCAGCAGGCAGTACATTAAAAGCTTTAACAACTTGTGTATCTGGCACAAGCGCTTGAATCATTTCTCCGTTAGAGCTCTCCTCAGCTGTATGGTTAAAGTAACCATCCTCACCAGGGGCTACACGATTGGTAGGATCAATCAATATCTTTCCTGAGAGGTCTCCAAGCCCACGAACCACGTCCATCGCTATAGCACCTGGTACCGCTAATACCACAATATCTGCACCTTCTACAGATTGAGCAGGTAACATCACACTGGCTGCACCAACTGTCCTAGCAACTAGTTCCTGAACATCATCTCTGCCCGGTTCACGAGAGCCATAAATAATCTCATGACCTTGGGCAGCAAATTCAACTCCCAATGCAGCACCTACATTGCCTGTTCCAATAATAGAAATGGTATCGGCCATAGCAATATTAATGCTAAGACCAAAAGAAAAGCTTAATAACAATACGGATAATGTTTTAAAAAAACGTTTCATGACTATTTTCAATCTCCAAGTGAATTTTAGATAACAGAGGATATTAATCACCATAATAGCTTAATCGTTATCTAAGCATCGATTCCACTAGAACCAAAATCCTATGTAAGTTATGGTTCTTATATATAAAAAATGTGTGGGAAAGATATGGCTAGCTTTACGATTAACAGTGAAAGTATAGAGGTGGATGCCAATCCTAATACCCCGCTTTTGTGGGTAGTACGTGAGCACTTAAAACTCACTGGCACAAAATTTGGATGTGGTGTAGGACTATGTGGCGCCTGTACAGTCCATGTTGACGGTAACTCCACATTTGCCTGCATGACCCCAGTCTCAGCAGTCGAGGGAAAAGAAGTAACTACTATAGAGGCACAATCAAACCCAGCTCAAAATGCACTAAAAGAGGCTTGGGTTGCTGAGGCAGTTCCTCAATGTGGCTACTGTCAGTCAGGACAAATTATGCGTGCAGCTACTCTCTTGGAAAATAACCCAAAGCCTAGCAGAGAGGATATCGTTAACCACATGCGTACAAATATATGTCGCTGTGGAACCTACAATCGAATCATTAAGGCAATCGAACGTGCTGCAGAGGAGGTTTGAAATGACTTACAACAAACCACCTATTCAATCCCCTAAAACAACTCGTAGAGAATTTTTACAAAGTGTGGGAATAACTTTTGCTGTAGGATCAACAGGCATTGTAGGCGCATGTTCACTAGATTCCAGCAGTGAGCCAAATGAACCACTACCCTCCTCCAGTAACAATACAATTTCTGCTAATGCCTGGGTGACTATTAGTGCCGATGATTCAATAAAAATTATGTATGCCGGCACAGAGATGGGACAGGGCTCGATGACTACCCTACCCTTAGTTCTAGCTGAGGAATTAGATGCCGACTGGGAAAATGTAAATGTAGATATAGTTTCTGTGCATGATCCAGTTTATGGAAACCCAATTCGTTACACCTATTATGGTTTTCCTATTCTTTATACCGCTGGTAGCAGAACCTTAGAAGCCTATTACCCAGTAATGCGTCAAGCTGGCGCACAGGCGCGCAAATTCCTACTTGATACTGCTGCAGCTGAATGGGGGGTTCCTGTTGCAGAACTTAAAACAGAACTTAGTCAAGTTTCTCACACAGCATCTGGAAGAACTCTGACCTATGGACAAATCATCGGGCTAGCTGAGTTGCCAGATAATTTGCCATTAGTAGATGAAAACGAATACAAGAGTCAAGAAGACTACCGCTACTTAGGCAAAGACATTACACGTGTCGATGTACCAGGAAAATCTGACGGATCTGCAGAGTTTGGTATTGATGCACAGGTGCCAGGTATGGTTTATGCGTCCGTTCTTCGTGCTCCAGTAGAGGGCGAGGAACCATTAGATATCAATGATGTTAAAACTCGAGAAATTGATGGTGTAATCGATGTTATTTCACTCCCCCATGGTGTAGCAGTTGTGGGAGAGTCTGTAGAGGCTGCTTTCTGGGGAAAGAGTGCACTTGAAGTCATCTGGACTACTAATTCACCTTTTAGAAATGTAAACCAAAGCGAAACTCTAGATACCTATGAAACATATGCAAGAGACCTTACATTTAGCACTGATAGTCCTCTATGGCAAAACGTAGGCGATATCGAACCTGCTTTTAATGCGGCAAATAATGTTGTTGAAGCTATGTATCGAGCTGACCCAGCCTACCATGCACAGATGGAGCCAATGAATGCAACGGCTAGTGTCTCAGATGATGGAAAATCTGCTGAAATCTGGGTAAGCACTCAAACCCAAAGTCTTACCGTTATGGCTGCTGCCGATACACTAGAAACGTCAATCGATAAAATAACTTTGCACCCAATGTTAATAGGTGGTGGATATGGGCGTAGAGGAGAATATCAGGCTAAATATGTTGATGAAGCTCTTTTAGTTTCTCGTGCTATCGGTAAACCAGTAAAAGTCATTTGGACTAGAGAAGAAGACGTTAAAGATGGTGTCTTCAGGCCTCTTTCAGCACAGCTTATGCGTGCTGCAATTAATAGTGATGGAAAAATAACAGCTCTGCAGCAACGCGTAGCCACCCCATCGGTGCTGAGCTACTACAATGTGCCTCGCTGGAACCTTGCAGAAGGACGTGACGGCATTTCAATGAATGGAGCCCAAACAACCAGATATGACATAGCTAATATTAGATCTGAACATTTAATTATGGATCGAGGCTCACGTGTAGCTGCTTGGAGAGGAGTCGGAAGTAGTTATACACGTTTTGCTAATGAATCTTTTATTGATGAACTTGCCCACCATCAAGGAGCCGATCCTTTGCAATTTCGAATTGATTTAGCTCATAACGATCCAGATGGTAGAAATGTTCTTGAAGAAGTTGGACTCATGGCAGATTGGTCCCGAAAACGAGAAGGCAGTGCCTTGGGAGTAGCATTATCTGACTATGGAGGCTTTTCGGTTGCTGCCGGTATAGCTGAAGTTAGTGTCAACGAGCAAACTGGTGAAATCCAGGTACTTAATTACTGGATGGTGATTGATGCAGGATTCCTTGTAGCTCCAAGAAATGTAAATGCACAAATGGAAGGTAATGTGACCATGGGTCTTAGTAATGCGCTAAAAGAAAGGATCACCATTAGTGATGGCATAGTTGATCAGTCTAACTTTTATGACTACCCAATAATGCGTATGGATGAAATGCCTGATATTCATGTAAAAGCAATCATTAATAACAAATCCCCGAGTGGGGTTGGTGAATTAGGATTGGCTACAACAGGTGCATCTGTTGCAAATGCAGTGTTTGCTGCTACTGGCGCAAGGGTAAGAGAACTACCATTAACTCCTGACCGAGTATTGGCAGCACTTCGAGGGTAACTCTCAGCTATACCAGAAAATACAAGAAACTTAAGAATACTATGTCAAGACGCTTAAATATATCTAACGAGCTGCAAGTTCTCCGCCCCAAATCTCTCTATACTGTAAACGAGAAGAATATATAAGCATTGCGTCAAGATTCATACGATCAAAACCCGTTACCTCATAAAGCGCTTCAAAAGCCATATCTTGATCTTGATTGTCAAACATAAGAGTTCTTTCTAAAACCTCAATATCCGTTCGAGTTGTAATTGCTTCCGCAGTATGCATCACACCAGAATCACGTGTACCTGCAATAACTAAAAAACGATTTCCGTCAGGTCCAGGAAATGTTGAAACCAAGCCATAATCTTGATAATTACTCTCTTCAGGAATACCTGCACCACTTGCATAATATTCTCCAGTAACATCATTAATTAACTCATCATAACTCTCGCCAATGCTCAAACCAGAGGATGCAAAGACAAAATCCATTAGTGTTCCAAGAGCACTAATATAGCCTACATAAAGAATATCGTGAGACTTAAGATCCGCTACTCTAAGTTCAGACATCGTTGTAACCCTAACCTCCTTGTTAGAGGTGTATACAACACGAAGTAAATCCTTAAGGGCAAATGCAGCTCCCTGGGGTAAATAGGTCAGATCAAGATCCATGTAATTCTCCTGCAAATCAGGTTGACCAAAAAATAAGTCATCAAGATCATCGCTTGAATTAACATCAAACTCCCTGAGCAAACGCCTTACACGCCCAAACTCATCAAGTTCCCCAAAAATATAATAATCCCCAACAACCACAAGAAGAGGATAATCTTCACCAAGCATATCTTCCCAAACCGGCGAATCAGCTACCTGCTCATAGGCATCAGGCAAATGCCTATTCCAATCAAACAGAAAATATGTGGCGATAGAAAAAACAATTAAACCGGCAATAAAACCAATCCCTATTTTTTGTATCTCCTTAGCATTACCATAGTTTTTATGTGGCTCAGGAGAAACCACATCAAGACGATATTGTCCCTTAGCAATCTTTAAGCGTTGACCATTCTCACCTGGCATTTCAGCATAATAATCATCAAGTTTCCGACGAAGATTATGAATATAAACTCTTACAAAAGAATCCTGGTTAGAATCAAATTCTTTTGTCTTATCAAAGACATCTATAGCTATATCAACTTCTTTAGGCTTCTGGTTTTTCTCAGAACATTGAGCCAAATAGGAAAGTAATCTTTCATAGATATGGGAGCGGCCGAGTGCCCCACTCTCTATGATTTTCTCTACTTCCTCAGTAATTTTATTAGACGAACCCATTATCTAATGACATGCATGATTTGAAACTGGAGCGCCACTCTAGCTTATCCTTAACAGTTAATAAACTTGTTCTAACTATCTATTTTATAAGAAAAAGCCAAACTGATATATCCTAAAGAAATTAAGTTCTCAATAACGCTAATTAGATAATCTTATCTCGCCATAAAAGAAACACTGCTTTATTCTTAGTTTCCTATGATCAAATTAGTTTTTTTAATACATCGGTATCTTGGTATTGCTCTAGGCCTAGTAATCACACTCTGGTGTTTATCTGGGTTTGTCATGATGTACATGCAATATCCGGAGTTTAGTTCAAAAGATCGCCTTGCGGGAATTGAGATCATAGAGATTGGAGATTGTTGCCAACTTCCGAGTGACTTTAGCGATATAGTTATTGATCGATTCCAATTAGAAATGTTTGATAGTCGTCTAATACTTAGACTAATGGATGGGCCCTATCAATACATAATCGATCTATTAACAGGAGAATACTTAACTAGCTTTAGTGAATTAGAGATAAGCCGTTCAGCTGTTATTACCGCCCAGGAACTAGAACTCACAGGCAATTTAAATCTTCTAGGCACCATAGATAGGGATCAATGGACAGTCTTTCCAGGTTTTAATTCACATCGCCCGCTTTATCATTTTGAAATTAATGATTCACTAGGTACACAATTCTATATTTCTAGTCTAACGGGTCAGGTAGTTCAATTAACAAACTCGAAAATACGCTTCTGGAATTGGATCGGATCAATACCCCATTGGCTTTATCCAACAATGCTCCGTCAGCACACTAGTATTTGGTTGCAAACTGTTATCTGGCTAACAATTGCCAGCATATTTCTCACTGTAATCGGGATTTATATTGGCCTTCGTCAATATAAAACACGAAAAAGCAGAAAAAAATCTCCGTACCATGGTTGGGGGCTTTGGCATCATTTCTCTGGACTATTTTTTGGGCTTTTTACTTTGACATGGCTCATTAGTGGGCTTTTATCAGTAAATCCTTGGGGGACTCTAGAAGGTAGAAGTTTTGCAGAAGAAAATCATAACCTTAAAGGTGGGTATCTAAGTTTTGAGGACGTTAGAAATTTCATCTACTCCTTGCCTGGTAATCACATACCGGCTACTACTGTTCGTTTAGAAGGATATATGCTTGATAAAGAGCTTAGTCTGATGGCATTTGACTCAAATGGCGCACGACTTCGTCTTAACTCAAGCACCTTTAATCATGATCCGCTATCTGATGATTTTTTTACTCGAACAATGCATATAATTCGCCCTAATTCCTCGATTACAAAAAGCGATTGGATTACTACCGGGGATGCTTACTACTACAACCATCATAATATGCAGAATTTCCCTGTATTTCGCCTAAGCTATAACGATGGAGAAAGACTTTATCTTGATAGAACAAGCGGCGAACTTGTCTTTGCTGTAGATAATGAGCGCAAGTGGTTTCGTTGGTTTTTTCAGGGGCTTCATCGGGGAGATTTTTCGCAACTTATTCGAAAACGACCTCTATGGGATCTTCTTATGTGGCCATTAATGCTTGGTGTTACAGTAGGTGCGCTTTCTGGAACATGGTTAGGTATACGCCGGATAGTCCGCTCTGCAAAAAACCCAAAAAGTTTTCCGTTTAACTCTATACCAAGCCTAACTAAAGACTAATTTATAAGAATAAATTTCTTATTGATCGCGTTGGTTTTTTTCTATAACTGGGTATGAGATAAATCCTGTAAAAGTGAATTTCTGAACACGTCGATTCACAGGCTGCACAGGAGTTACTTCTGCCGTATACAAATTACCTTCAGAATCAACTGACAAATGATGAAGAGTTCCAAACTGTCCGGACTCAGATCCCCAGGAACCAAATGAATCAAGATAAGCTAAGGTTTGACGATCAAATATCATTATCTGTGCCTGGCTTCTATTAGCTACATAAAGATAGCGTTGTTCAGGATCATGTGAAAAAGCAATTCCTGCCGCTGTTTGCCCATTTCCACAATCTGGTGCATGGCATTCACGCCCAATAAAAACCTGATTTACATACAAGCCTGTGGTTGTAAAAACCTGTACTCGTCTACCGCCACGATCTGCAACATACACTAAACCATCTTCTGAAACTTTTATTGCATGTACCGGTGGCACAAATTGTTGATGGCCATCTGGGCCTATAGCATTTGATGATACTGGAGCAGAATCTGATGGGACGTTACCAAACGCTCCCCACATACGCTTAAATACTCCAGTATCTGCATCAAAAACAATGATTCGTTTGTTTCCATACCCATCTGCTACAAACAATTCATTTGTTTCCTCATATACAAACATATCTGCTGGTCGCCAAAGATTATCGGTATCAGCATTAGTTTTTACTTGCCCTCTTCGGCCAATTTGCAAAATAAACTCACCATTTTTGGTGAATTTTAAAATTTGATCTTCATTCCCATTGCCACCAATCCAAACAAAACCATTTGGATCTATATGTATTCCATGCTCACTCTCTGGCCAATCATAGCCAGAACCTGGACCACCCCATGCCTGAAGAAACTCCCCCTGCTCATCAAACTCCAATACTGGAGGTGCAGCTCGTGAGCGCTCCTCATCGCTTAGTGTATTGGGGCGTTGAAGAACCCATAAATGTCCCTCATCATCAACCCAAGTACTAGAAACAATAGCCATGACCCATTGATTAGGTAACTTTGCCCAAGACCCTTCTGCAAAAAACTGCGGGACTGCTTGAATGCTTGTATTACTATCAGCAAACTCAGTTACTTCAAAAGATACCTGACCAAATACGTAACTATTTATTCCAAAGAATAAAGTTAAACAAACCCCAACAGCTTTTTTTACCATAATTACCTTCTATATTTTAAAGTAACGCGCTCAGATATCTTATCTTCTTATCGATACGACTTTATCTGAGGTTCCTCATCTGGCTTTGGAGTTAAATAAGGATCTATACCTTTTTTACAATCCTTTATGAAATTCGTTGCTATCTTTCTTGCTTCTGTTGCAGTAAATAGATACGAAGAACCGATCGTTTTTTCTTTTAGCTGTCCTGTAGTTATTAATCTACTCTTTACCTCGTATGTCATACGACCATTTGTTCTAACTCGTATGTAGAAACCTTCAAGTCTTACATCATTAATACAATACTCTTCACGCTTAGGGCCATATGCCTTCGCTGTTTTGTTATGTATATTAACTTTAAGCAATATTTAGAACCTATTTATTAAATAATTTTACATTCATCTTTGGTTATTATTTAAACCGCATTCATGGAACTGATAATACTTTGAACTAAACGATTCTCACCATATTTTTTCAAATTAGGTTTAGACGCATAAAAGCATGTACAAAAAGCATCAGACATCGCTGTAAAATTTTAGGGAATTTTAATATGAAAAATACGATAATTTACAATCATTTACAAAACTTAATTAATGCATTTTTAATTATAGGATTGAGTATAACAATAGTTGGATACGCCCAAGAATCAATCGTAGACCCATCCCCTGTTGTCCTGCCTGGCCATAGATATGACTTACCAGCAACACTTATTACAGCAAGTGAAATTGAAGAACAAAAGCAACAAATGCTTATAAATGAGGATCTTGATGTTCCCATGGCAATGGTAAAAATGGGAGGAGGCTCAGATATTTATCAAGTTGGAGTTAGTCTGGTTACCAGACAAAAGGGACAGGCAAATACAAACTATGCCGTCCATGATGATGTTTCTGAAGTCTATTATGTAGTTGAAGGTAAAGGACGTATAAGCGTAGGTGGCACTATAGAAGACTGGGAACGTAGGCCGATCAGTGTTTGGAATGGTCCTGGCAGCAGAGGTACTATCTCTAATGGAGCTATAGACATGACTATTGAAAAAGGTGATGTCTTGATAATACCTGCAGGGACACCACACAAATGGATCCTTTCAGAAGAATTAACATCTTATGTTGTTGTCCGCGGTGATCCAGATGCTGTCACCCCATTGATTGATTTTGACCCAACTGAGTTTGTTGCGCCTGAGTTATAAACTACATTTATTTATATAGCGATAAGGAGATATAGCATTGAAAAAAAAAGTTATATGTATGCTATTTATCACTGGGATTTTCTCAACGCTTTCAGCTCAACAAATTATACGCTCTCCTGGCATCTATAAAGCCTGGGAGCAAATACTCTCAGAATTAGAGCAATCAGAGTCCCCTCTTGGAATAGTCGCAGGTCAATCTACAGAAGTGGTTGCAGCAGGTGGTGGCCGCATACTTATTCGACGCCGACAGGACGGGCCAAACAATGCAAGCATTCATTATGATGCTACTGAGATCTATCAAATAATCTCTGGATCTGGAACATTTATAACTGGAGGGACTATTCCAGATCCTGATAATCGCACAGCAGGAATAAGTGGAGGTGTAGCACAAGAGGTAAAAGCAGGTGACTTTGTAATCATACCCCCAGGTACACCACACTGGTTTAGTCGTATTAATGAATCAATTACATATATGGAAACACGCTTCCCTGTTTCACCCTAAAAAATATACAACCATTAATCAGTGGCATCTTCTAAAGCAATAACACGTGCCCGCGCGCACTCAACAATCATAGACCAATAACGCTGAGCTTGATCCTGACCATAAAGCAAAGGATTTGGACCATCTGGGTTATTTCGAATCACTTCCATATCTTCTAGCGTATCTTGAAAAATACCGGCATGCGTATTTAACACGCCTCTAACATTTCTAGGTTTAGCAATATCATTCATGATGTGCTCAAGTGCGTCATAAGCCTCACGATCAGGAGTTTGCATGGCCCCAGCAAGCAACATCACCATTGTTGGCTCACCACGCCAGACCACTGGAATAAACATTGCTAAGGACCCCGGCGAGTGTCCAGGCTCCAAGGCAAAGCTTAGGGTGGTATCCCCCAGTGTCAGAGTAGATCCAGTAATAATGTCTATATCTCTATTAGCTAGAGGTCGATCTGGGCTTTGAAATGGTAAAGTTGCATCCCAATCTGGCTTACCCATTGCTACTTTTGCCCCATAGAGACTCTGTAAATAGTTAGCGCCACCTGTGTGATCTGTTTGTCCAGGGTGGCCATGTGACAGAACAATGTACTTTATCTGAGTTGGATCAAGGCCAGCCTTCTGCATGCTAGGAATAAGAATATCCCGAGCTTCTTCTGTGCTATTCAGCGTATCAATAAGAATCAAACCTTCATTTGTAGTAATAACGAAAGCACCCTGAGAGGTTGGACCGATATACCACATATTGTCAAAAACCTGGGTCGGCTCAACAGTGTAGTTTTCAATGGGTGGCAAGCCTGCTCGCTGCCTTGCTAAGGCAGCGCGCTCTGGACCTGTACTAGAGCACACCATGCTATATTCCCTTTGCAAATCATTACCCACAAAAGCACTAGCATCCTCAATAATCCTTTGGGCCTCAGCAGATGCAATAAACTGTTCTGGTGTTGGAAAAAGTACCCGCCTGACACGCTGCGCAGAAGCAGAGGTTTGCAAAATTAATATCATGCTAACGGCTAAAACTATCCTAGTTGTAAATTTTTTAAACATAATCTTCTCCACACCCCCGAATCTTCTATTGTTTGTGACTAACTTTCCCCGTATTACAGGTAAGATTGCTTGGATCTAATGATGATATCTAGCGGTTATAAAGCGAGCAAGAATTAGTGTTTTTTAATAGAGACTTTACATGCAACCCTAGCCGTTTGCTTCAACCTGCTATAGCATTTGAAGATGGTTTATGTATAGAACAAAAATATACTGCTATGCATACTGGAATCATAAAAGTTCCGAGGAGGAACAGAAATGAGAATAACGCTGTTGGAAAATATAGTAAGAGTGATAGTAGCCTGCATAATTACTTTACTAGTCGCTTGTGGACAAGAATCCACTACTACTGCCCCTGCCCCTGCCCCTGCTGCCCCTAATCCCGTCCAAATTGATGCGGACGATATAGGAGGCGTTGTTACAAGCGCAAATGGTCCAGAAGCAGGTGTCTGGGTAATTGTTGAAACTGCAGACCTTGGCACTGGATTTATTAGAACTGTCGTTACTAATGATTCTGGATACTACCTAGTCCCCGATCTCCCCTCTGCCAACTATGATGTATGGGTTCGAGGTTATGGGCTGGTTGACTCACCGAAAGTTCAAGCTGCGCCGGGTGAAAACTTAGACCTAACTGCTGTTGTTGCTCCAAGCGCTGCAGCTGCAGCACAATACTATCCAGCTGGATACTGGGCCTCTTTGATTGAAATACCCAGCACAGATGAGTTTCCAGGTGGAGGACCACAAGGAAACGGTATTTCCACTAACATGCACACCCAAGCACAATGGCTACAATGGCTTAAAACTGGCAGCTGCTATACATGCCATCAACTTGGCAATAAAGCCACGCGTGAACTATCTGATGAATTAGGCGAGTTTCCGGACTCAGTTACCGCTTGGGCTCGTCGCATTCAGTCTGGACAAGCTGGTGCAGATATGGCTCGCCAGAGTGGAGATTTTGGTCAGGGCGCTTTTCTAGGCATGCTTGCCGACTGGACTGATCGTATTGCTGCGGGTGAATTACCACCAGCTCCACCCCGTCCAGAAGGTCTTGAAAGGAATGTCGTAGTCACTCAATGGGACTGGCTAGATGAAAAGGGTTACCTTCATGATCAAATATCAAGTGATAGAAGAAATCCACAAGTAAATGCTGGAGGATTAATTTACGGATCTGCTGAACTAAGCACGGACCTTATGCCTGTACTGGACCCTGTCCAAAACACTGTCACTGAAATACCATTGACCACAAGAGAAGAGTTACCACCTGCTGCTATGCAAGCCATGTTGCAACCGTCACCTTATTGGGGTGATGAGGTTATATGGGATAGCACAACAAATGCGCATAACCCTATGTTTGATCAAGATGGAAGATTATGGATGACGGCTAAAGTACGTCCTTCCGAGAACCCTGATTTTTGTAAGGCTGGCTCGGATCATCCATCTGCAGCATTGACTCCACTTGATTCCGCGGGTCGGCATGCTTCCATGTATGACCCTGAAACTGGAGAAATACACCATATCTCCACTTGCTTTAGTACACATCATCTCAATTTTGCAGATGATGAAAACAACACTCTTTGGTTTAACGGCTATGCCAGTCAGGTTGTTGGTTGGCTTGACACCAAAATGTGGGATGAAACTGGCGATGAAGAAGCCTCACAAGGCTGGACTGCCCTTATCCTTGATACGAATGCAAACGGCACAAGAGATGAATATGTTGGTCCAGACGAGCCAATTGATCCCACAAAGGACAAACAGATTACCGATGCCTTTTATTCTACTACCCCAGCTGTTGATGGCTCTGTATGGGGATCTATCCTGGGCTTTCCAGGTGCAATTGTGAGACTTGATCCTGGATCTAACCCTCCAGCAACTGCACTTGCTGAACGATATGAGCTGCCATGGGATGAAGCCACAACTGATATTAATGGATATAGTCCACGTGGTATGGATATAGATAGAAATGGAGTCGCTTGGATGGGTCTTGCCAGTGGTCACATGGCAAGTTTTGATCGCAGCAAATGTACTAATCCCTTAAATGGCCCAGAAGCTACAGGTAGGCATTGTCCTGAAGGCTGGACTTTTTATGAAGAGCCTTTACCTCAGTTTAAAAATGTAACTGACTCAGGTAGTGCTGAGGGCAGCTATTACACTTGGGTTGATCAGTTCGACTCTCTTGGTCTAGGGGCCAATACACCTATTAATACAGGTAACCAATCTGAAGGATTACTTGCCCTAAATGATGAAGAATGGGTCGTAATGCGCGTTCCCTACCCTATGGGTTTCTTTGTAAAGGGCATGGATGGTCGAATTGACGATCCTAACATTGGCTGGAAAGGCAAGGGAGTCTGGACTGCATATGGTTCTCGCGCACCCTTCCATATGGAAACAGGTAAAGGAACATTACCTAAAGTGGCACATTTTCAGATTCGCCCAGATCCACTAGCAAAATAACAAAGAATATTACTGGGCATCCAAGACCGATGCCCAGTAATTTTGATTTAGATATTTATTGCTAAGAGGAAAGTTCAAATAAGAAATATTTTCCCTTATTTGATTATTGACTAATTA
>DJLG01000167.1:4394-14931 GCA_002434915.1 Proteobacteria bacterium UBA6522 | reverse complement strand
AGGTAGATGTTGATGGCTCATACAGCAGCGGACTATGCCATTGCAGCAACTCTAGGGCGTCCAGTACCAACTATTAGCATAAGAGTCGATTATCATAAAGCAGCAAAACCTGGAAATCTAAAAGCAAGAGCACATGTAGTACGCTTGGGCAGACAGTATTCTACAGCTGAGTCCTACGTTTATGATAAAGATGGATCACTTGTTGCTAGCGGACGCGGAACCTATTACACAGCACCCCCTCGATCATAAACCTCGACCACCAAAGACCTATTAAATGAATGACAATTATAAAAATGAGAATTTTCGGGAATTCTTGAATCGATTACGTACTGAAAAAGAACTTATCGATATTAAGCAAACGGTAGATATAAGGCATATCGCTACCCTTGTGGATCAGGCCGAAACTGCGCTTCTTTTCCATAATGTAAATGGCTATAAAATTCCGGTTGTCTCCGGAATCCTTCGTTCTCGTAATAGAGCTATTTTATCTATGGGTTGCAGTAACTACTCAGAGATAGAACACAGACTGGCCCAAGGCATCGAGAACCCAATCTCACCGTCCTATATTAAAGGTAATAATAAGGAAGTAATACAAACCGGTGATGATGTAGACCTCTACCATCTACCCATACCTATGTCTTCGATTTATGACGGTGGCCCAATGATTACTGCTGGTGTAGTAATCGCAAAGGATCCTGAATTTGGCTTTAACTCTGGTATGTACAGATTCATGGTCAAAGAAAAAAATCTCACAGGTATTGATATTGTGACTCCTAATAATATGCGTTTATTTGCACAGAGGGCTTACGAAGCTGGCCAACCATGCCCCATTTCAATTTCGATTGGAACACACCCATTTGAGATTATGGGATCTGGTTTTAGATCACCACTTGGCGTTGATGAAATGGCTCTAGCAGGAGGCATCCGTGGTTCAGCAGTTGAACTAACTAATTGTGAGACTATCGATTTACCCTGTATTGCAGATGCAGAAATTGTTCTTGAGGCTGAAATCCTACCATCGGGTTGGACCCATCCAGAAGGCCGGTTTGGTGAGTTCACGCGTCTCATGGGCGGACTTCACTGGAACCCCATAGTTAAAGTGAAAGCAGTAACTATGCGAAAAGACCCTATTTACTATGCATTACATATGCCATGGGAAAATACCTGGTTAGCAGCGCCTACTAGATACACAGCTATCCGGCGAGCAGTAAAAAGTGCAGGCGTTGGACTTAAAGAAATAAATGTCACCCTCGGTGGTTGCGGCTTCTGGCATGCAATTATTTCTATAAAAAAACAGGCAGGCGAAGGCAAAAATGCTTTGCTCGCAGCATTGACAGCTCAAGATATTAAGCATGTTGTCGTCGTTGATGATGACATCGATGTTCACAATGCTGAAGATGTCGAATGGGCAATTGCAACCCGCGTGCAGGGTGACAGGGATGTAATTATTATTCCTGGAGCACGGGCTAAGCCTCTTGATCCTAGTCTTGCAGTAACACCACCTGGAGTAGTACCAACCGGGGCAAAAGTAGGGATAGATGCCACTATAGGCGAAGGGATACCATCTGAACGTTATGAGCGGATTGCTTATGCCTATGCAGACCGCGCAAAAATTAATGACTATATAGAAGGTAAAACCGACCCGGTGTTAGTAGAAGATGACCGCCAAGAACTTACTAGTCAGCTAGCCAAGAAGATTTTCCATCTAATAGAAGAAACACCAAAATACTATCAGGAGATTGCTGAAACTTTCTCTGAGTATGAATTTAAAGTTATAGCAAGAGCTCTGGGACAACTTCACTCCGAAGGTAAACTTTGGCAAGACAAACGAGGTCGAGCCTGTCTTCGAGATTCTATCCATGCAGCTGAGCCGCCAACAAAAACAAATTGACGAATTCCACTTCTCACATACAAGTTCCACAATCTGATCAACTTTGCGTAGATCATGTTGCACACTATGTTAAAGATATAGACCAGACCAGCCAATACCTCAGCAGTATGGGCTTTACACTAACCCCCTTTTCAGTTCAATCACATAAAGTAAAACCAAGTAGCACTCTAGAACCTGCTGGTGCTGGGAATAGATGTGTAATGCTGAAACAAGGTTATATTGAACTTCTTACGCCAATTGGCACTACGCCAATCGCTAATCAACTTCGATCAGGTATCAAACGTTACATAGGCATTCACCTCCTGGCCATCGGCACTTCAACACCCCTAGAAGATCATGCGCGCTTGGTCAAAGAAAACTTCACTCCACTTGAACCGGTTTCATTGCAGCGCAAGATAGAAACTGAGACAACCGACGAGACTGCTCATTTCAAAGTGATACGTGTACCACAAGGAACAATGGCAGAAGGTCGTATTCAGTTTTGTCACCACCTGACGCCAAACTTTTTATGGCAGAACCGCTGGACTCAGCATGCTAACCATGCAATAGCCATCAGCGATATTATTTTTTGTGTTGAAGATCCTCAGGAGGCTGCTGAACGCTATGCGCGTTATACTGGTTTACCCTCAATTAGTCGAAAAAACTCCATATGTATTACCACTAATCGTGGCTCTTTAATTTTTGTGACTGCCAGTACTTTTAGCTATAAACTCGGAATTAATCCACCCACGCTGCCCTGGATAGGAGGCTATATTATTAAAACACGCGATCAGTCAGCCACGCTTAATTATCTAAAAAACTCAGGCATTCCATATCAATCACTAAAAAATAAACGTCTGCTGGTTAGTCTGCCCCAAACGCTAGGTGGCCACATTATTTTTGAGGGAGTGAATTCTGAAGTGATAGACTTCTAAATAAATTATGACTATTTACACTAAAAAAACTTATCTAGCATGTGTCGGGATGGTATTTCTTGGACTCCTCTCACATCAAACCGCATTTTCTCAACTTCGACAGGTAACTATCGGAACTAACCCGGCAGGCACACACTCCTATGTCGTTGCAGGCGCTCTAGCAACAATTGTTCAAAATGAAAGCGGCATCAGGTCTATCATAAGGCCCTTCTCTGGTTCTTCTGCCTATGTTCCATTATTGCATCGAGGTGAAATTACTCTTGGTCTTGTAACAAATATTGATTCATATCTTTCATATTCAGGGCTTCAACCCTATAGAGCGCCCATGTCTAATCTGAGACTACTGGCTCGAGCTTTTCCTCTTTATATGATGTACATGGTTAGAGGTGACTCTGATTTATATCGAGTAGAGGATTTAAGAGATCAACGCGTTGTTGTTAGCATCCGTGCAAATGCAGCACTAGAATTCCTTCATAGAGCTATTCTTGCTACAGGCGGCTTAACCGGGGAAAACATCGATGAAATTACCGTTGGAGGTTTGGCAGACGGGGCTAGACTTTTAACTGAAGGGAGGGTCGACGCTGTCTCCATAGGTGTAGATACAGCACTGACTCTCCAGGCACACAGCAGCATAGGAGGCGGAATCCGCTATGTGACTATGGGCAGTGATGAATCAAAGCTAACTGAATTAATGCCGGGATCTAAAGCATCTCCTGCTCCACAAGGACCAACCACTGTTGGCCTTGAAGAATTACCCCGAGTCTCCGAAATAAGCCACTATATTAATACGGGCGTTCACTTGTCAGAAGACAATGCCTATTTCCTAACTAAAACAATACACGAACAATGGCAAACTTTACGGGACAACTATTCAGTAATGAGCGAGGTGCATGCCGAAGAGATGTCACCTATAAATCCCTCTATCCCTTATCATGAGGGAGCAATCAAATACTATAAAGAAATTGGTCTCTGGACCGAAGATCACGAAACAAATCAGGCAACCTTCCTGGAGTAATATTAAATGAGTAAAGATTCTAATAATTTAGTCAACATTAACCGTCGAAATTTATTGACAGCCGTAGCTGGGGCCTCAATTATCCCACTTACCTCTCGTTTTGCTTCAGCGCAAGAAACAATCACACGGGAACCAATAGCACGAGACTGGTCTGGACAAAACCCTATCCGTTACCCTGACCCAGATGTCGTTGCCTTAGATGATCGCTTTCTTCAATACATGATTGGAAACACTCATATTCAAAAATTGTATACCGGATCACTTTGGTCTGAGGGCCCTGCTTGGAATGGAGTTGGGCGTTACTTGGTTTGGAGTGATATTCCAAACAATCTACAACGGAGATGGATTGAAGATGACGGGCGTGTCGCCGTATTTCGTAACCCATCAGGTAATAGTAATGGTAATACCTTTGACTTCAGCGGGAGACAGTTGTCATGCGAACATGGTGGAAGACGGGTCGCTCGTTATGAACCAGATGGAACAGTAACAACGATAGCTGATCAATATAATGGTAATCGACTAAATTCGCCTAATGATGTGGTCGTCCATCCGGATGGAAGTATCTGGTTTACTGATCCACCTTATGGAATTCGGCGAAGTCAGTACGAAGGATTCTATGCAGAATCAGAGACAAAACCTGCTGTATACAGAGTCGATGGAGAAACTGGTCAGGTTGCGGTAGTGACCGATGAAGTTGTTGGCCCCAATGGACTGTGTTTTTCGCCAGATTACTCCCTGTTATACGTTGCAGATACAGGATCACGTCCCCGAGAAATGAAAGTTTGGGATGTTAATGGAACAACACTAAGTAATGGCAGGGAATTTGCCCAAATTGATGCTCCTAACGCAGGAGCTGATGGTATCAGGTGTGATACTGATGGAAATATATGGGCAGGGGTGCCTTTTGGTGTACAGATTATCGCACCAGATGGTGATGCCATTGGTATGATTCGACTACCAGAACGTTGCGCTAACCTGTGCTTTGGAGGGGCAAAAAGAAACCGCCTCTTTATGGTAGCCAGTCAATCTCTCTATTCAGTTTATGTTGGTGCTGCGGGAGCCCATATCTGTTAAAAAACAAGAATATATGCCCTGAAATTATTGATGCTCTGAGAGGTTTTTACTACCGTTGCACTGTGTATAAATGGGATTATTAATCGTAAAACTCAATCGAAGCCTTAATGCAGTTATTGCTTTATTACTTAGCATAGTTATCTGTGGGCTATTTTTCACAAATATAGCCATTAGCCAGACAATAGGTGCGCTTGAAGATGAGCCTACCGCAGAATTTCATTTTGCAAGACTTATCTATTCGGATGCTTATAGTAGCCGACGAGCCAGATGGGGGGGTGGAGGAGCCTGGAGCACAGATTACCCTGATGCTGAATATCACCTTATGGAAGGGGTTAAACGTCTAACACGTGTAGATGGTCAAAGCGTTAGCATTAATAGTGACTTTTATGGGGATGGTGGTCGTCTTATTACCTTAAATAATGAGCGGGTATTTGATTATCCATGGCTCTATGCAGTCGAAGTAGGTCAATGGCATTTGAGTGATGCTGAAGCTGCTCGACTACGAGAATATCTTGACCGTGGTGGCTTTCTAATAGTAGATGATTTTTGGGGAGAAGGTGAATGGTCAATATTCATTCAGTCTATGCTGAGAGTTTTTCCTGATAAACCCATTGTAGAGCTAAGTAATGATCATGAGCTACTACATGTACTCTATGATCTGGATCAGCGCACTGCCATCCCAGGAGCCGGAGGACTTAGGCAAGGCACAGTCCCTCACTGGCGAGGAATCTTTGATAACGATGGTAAATTAATGGTGGCAATAAATTTTAATATGGATATGGGAGATGCTTGGGAACATGCTGATGATCCATGGTATCCGGAATCAATGACTGCCTTAGCTTATCGCTTTGCCGTCAACTATTTAATTTATTCAATGACGCATTAAAACGGCTTAAAAAAACAGGGCCGATGAGCGCCCGAGTTATACCTCATTTCTCTGGGGGAGTTTGAATGAAGAACGAACGCTCAACGACCGGCGCGTATCCTACAGATCTAAAAAACTCTGCGCAAGACCTTCTTCAAAGCCACTGTTAAGACACAGAAATCACTACCTAAAAACATAGGTTTATGGTGTTCTTTCTGGAAATCGTACGATAAAACCATCCCTATTTGGCATACGCACTTCAGGAAGAGTATTAGCGTTCATAACCACTTCTTCATTAATAATATCGTTTAAAACAAGAAGGTATGCAGTCAGAGAATAGACCTCATTATCTGTGAGCGTACGCGGTGCAAACCAAGGCATAGCCCTACGCGTATAATCAAAAATAGTTGTTGCGTAGGGCCAAAAATTTCCAATAGTTTTTCCAGTATCAATTCCATTGGATAATGGATCACCACCTGCGAGAGCAGGACTTATACCGCCTTCGCCATTTACCCCATGACAGACAGCACATTTTTGTTCATAGATTATTTTTCCCTCCCCTGCTGTCCCTTGCCCTAATGGAAGTCCTGTGCCATCAGGTAATATATCTATATCCCATGCAGCAATATCTTGCTCATCTATCGGCATACCAAGGTTTGGAGTCTGGGTGTAACTATTCGTGCTAGCTAAAAAAAACAAGCCTGCAGCTAATATCGCTAGATACTCGGCATTACGCATAAACATGTTTCACCTCACCAGCCTGATCAATCTGCCAACTTGTAGGTCCATTATAATGCTGGCTGGGGAACCCATTAAGACTTGGTACTCGTGACGCCTCCCCACGAGCAGCAACTATTTCACTGCGGGTAGGCTGTACATGCCCGGCTTCATCCCATGCACGACTTTGTAAAACAGCAGGACCGCCATCCCATTGCCACGGAATACGAAAACGGGTAAATGCCTTAGATAATACTGGTTCTTGCAGCGCTGCTTCAGCCCAAGTCTGACCGCCATCTGCAGAAACTAGAACCTTAGATATACGTCCATTAGCAGAATAAGCAACCCCAGAAATTTCATAAAGCCCCTGCCCATTCATTGATAAACCTGGGGATGGTCTAGTGATAAAAGATTTCACTTCCTGCAAAAAATAGAACTGATATGCCTTACCACCAGGTAATATTGGAGCATAGGTTCTTGCCTCATAAATACTCATGGCTGGTTGATCCAGCAATTCTATTCTTCGTAGCCACTTCACATTCATATTGCCTTCCCAACCTGGCACAAGCAGACGCATAGGATAGCCATTCCCTGGCATTAGTTTCTCACCGTTCTGATACAGTGCGATCATTGCATCATCAAGAGCCTTTGATAACGGTATGCTCCGATGCAAGGCAAGTGAGTCCGAACCTTCAGCAATCAACCATTTTGCGGTTGGATCAATTCCCGCCTCTTCAAGAAGAGTGGATAGCATGACTCCACTCCACTCTGCACAGGACACATATCCATGAAGTCCCTGAACATCTGCGTCCAAAGGTTCAGGCGACCACATCGGAGCGCTATTTCCTCCACACTCAACAAAATGCATACGTGAGACCATGGGATAACGCATTAAAGACTCAAGGGTAAACACAAGAGGCTGCTTAACTAAACCATGAATTACTAAGCGATGCTGTTCAGGGTCAATATCAGGTGACCCAGAACGTGAAATAACAAAATGCAATCCATTAGGTGTAAAGGTTCCATCTAACATATGGTGAGGAGTGCGTGATTGCTGACTTCGCGGTTCACCATTGGGATTAGTCATTGTACGCACTACATCATTCTCAAACCGTGACCGTGTTTCATAAGGGCCACTTGGCGTTCCCGCCGATCCACTCCAAGGGTCATCACTTAACGTCTGCGCCTGTAAAGGCTTAGCTATTGTATAACCGGTTATCGCTGCAGCAAGAACACTGCCACCTTTGAAAAATGCTCGGCGATCAAACAAGCCATTTTCAGCTGCTGGCCCCAAATCTTTCCAAACTCTTGTTGAGTCTTTTTTATTCATGCCGCTCTCACACTCGATGATTTTTTATAGGTATACGTTAACACAAGAACAACTAACTATTGGGCATAGGTAATATTCAACAAATATGGAATAAATCTACTGAATGACCGTGGCTCTTGACTAGTCAACGCAACAAAATAATTTTAGCGCTATTATTTAACTATGCCATATGGTGTTTCAGTAATTACTCTAGACATTAAAAAATTACCGGCACGTTTATTAAACTAATAGCGGAGAAGCTTTCTCCAACCAGTCATTTCTCCTATTATGAGTTGCTCGTCTGACTCACTCCACCAGACTGGAAAACAAATGTATCTTAGAAATAGTTGGTATGTCGCTGCACTCTCCTCAGAAATTGAGGAAAAACTAACGGCACTTCGTATTCTAGGCGAAGATATAGTGTTCTACCGAACCAAGAATGGAGAACCTGTTGCTCTAGAAGATTCCTGCCCTCATAGACGACTACCGTTATCCCAAGGTCGGCTATTAAATAATAATATCGAATGTGGTTATCATGGACTTCAGTTCAATCGTTCTGGTCAGTGTGTTGCAGCACCAACACAAAACCGAATCCCTCCATCAGCAACTGTCCGGAGCTATCCAGTAGCCGACAAGTTAGGTTTAGTCTGGATATGGATGGGAAATCCTAAAAATTCAGATGAGCGCTTGATAATAGATATTGATAACTATGATAGCCCAGCTTGGGAAATCACCAGCGGAGACTCTCTAACCTGTGCTTGTAACTACCAATACCTCACCGATAACCTTTTGGACCCCTCCCATGTGGGATGGGTGCACCGTTCTTCATTTGCAGCAGAGGGTACGGACAATACTCCTTTAGAAATAATGGAAACTGACAAAGGACTAATCGTTCATAGATGGATATATGATAAAAAACCACCTCCTTTCTATGAGCCTTTAGTTAAATTCAAAGGAAACTGTGACCGACTACAGCACTATGAAGTGCAATACCCATGCACTGCAATCAATAAAGGTATTTATGTTCCTAGTGGAAAAGGTGGTCCTAATCTCAAAGTAGATGATCTAGCATATATCATGATTTCCTATAACTTTCTCACACCAATAGATGGAAATAACACTCGTTACCATTGGCTTCAACATCGAAATACTGACATAAACAATAAAAAATTAACTGCAACTATAGCTTCAGGAGCAAAAACAGCATTTCTTGAGGACCGTAAAGTACTTGAGGCAGTCCATACTGGGATTGCTAATGAAACCAATCGCCATATAAATCTAGGTCTAGATTCGGCATCTTTACAGTTTCGTCGTAATTTAAAAAAACTGATTGATAAAGAGTCCAGCTAAGCAACTGATCTAACTGTCGTCTTTTTCTACTTACGAACCGTTGCAACACCATATGGATCATTTCCTACACCGGTCACCGTTCCGATGACATTATGTGATCCAAGGTCTATCACGTAGACATGACCAATCTCCCGAGAGAAAGGTTGTGTACTGGGACCTCCACTAATCACTGCATACCTACCATCAGGAGTAACCGCAGAGCCCCTCGGACGAGCAGGCTCTCTGTCAGACCGTAAAAGGGGTATCCTTGCGACTTCCGAACTAGGGTCACCTGCAAGTGCTAACTCAATATTTACAATCGATACATTATTAGCAAGCAGATTTGGAAGAATCACTTCTTGACCATCCGGGGTTACAGAAGGAATAAGAGGAAGTGTTGGTTCTTCTGGATTATCTGTACCAACTAAAACTTTTGCGACTACAGCATCATCAGTACCAGCTACTGCTCGATCAACATCAATTATAGAAATTGTGTTACCTACCGAGTTATTTTTTTGACTACGCCCACTTGCTACGATGATATATCGACCATTCGGTGTAGCTGTCATACCCCATGGTGCAAAATCAATCTTAATACGATTTATTTCAACGCCAACATCACCTTGTAATGCCCCAGCAAGGTCAATTACTGATACATCATCCGTGCCACCATTTGCAGTAAAAATGTAAGAGCTCCCATTACTAGTACGTCCCAAAGCCAACCCATTAGGATCTGGGAAACACCCCCAACTAGGATCCGGGGAGAGAATGGGCAAGTTATGAGGTGGGCCATAAGGTGCAGAATACGGGACAGGATAATCACACTCGAACCCTGGCGACCCTAGTGCTAACTCTATAACACCACGAAGGCTACCAGTCTGTCGGTCTACAAATGTGACTCGATTCCCACCATCTTCTGTTAGATTATTTTCAGCATTTGAAATAATTAGCATTTTTGGAAGAAGCGCTACACCTATTGCTCCAAAGCCACCAGAGTCAAAATGACGTTGGAACGCGTTGTGTGTTTTATCATTAAAAGGGTTAAGTGCTGCCTCAACATTGAGTACTGCAATCTGACCGCGGCCGCCATGTTGCCTGAACTCTTGGTTATCAATGCTACCGTGATGGTTGACTACATAAATTGTGTTCTCATCCTCGCTTACAATAAGGTTTGCGGGATCTCCCAATAGCTGGCCATCCAACCTGTCCAAAGCTACTTTATTCCGACTAATGATTGCATTAGAAGTATTATTGTTTGCCGGCTCAATCGCATCAGCAAGTGAAATTGCATATAAATAAGGAAGACGCCTGCCTGTTGCTAAAATATAGGTCTCGCTATCAACTTCTACTTGCTGGGCAGTGCATACCGATGCCACAAGACTTGCAATCAGAAGTAACTTAGACCGTACCAAACTATCTCTCC
>DJLG01000167.1:0-4001 GCA_002434915.1 Proteobacteria bacterium UBA6522 | reverse complement strand
TCAAATTCAACAAATTCAACGATAGTAGACCCAGTATTTATAACTGTTCTTGTTTGTCCGGCATCCTGCCAGATGAACTCTCCAGAGTAGGGAGCCATTCCACGTGCAGCGGACCCGGGCACCAACTCATCCACCACACCACCACGCACATACACCCTAAGCCCAGGTGCTAATTGCGTTAGTTGACCCGCTTCTTCACCCGGCGCCAAAATAACCCGCCATGCCCGAATTTTATTGTTATCTATTATCTCAACATAGCCACTAATATCTGTTCGATCAGAAACTTCAGAACCACCCCCAACCCGATCTTTGAGGATAAACGAGGTGCTACGAAATGGTGTAGGCCCAGTATTGACAGCTTTATGAGTATAAACACCGTTCTCAGTAACATTATTAAATGCCGTACGTCCTGGTACAGGCTCACTAGCCGAAGGACCAACAACTTCAGAAGATTCATAAAATTGATTTGTGCGTATAGCTGGAGATAAATTTACTGACACAGAATCAAAGTAATGCGTATGAAAACCTGTATCACGCCCAGGTGGAATATTAATACGCAGCATCGTGACATAATCATTAGAAAAAACCGGCACATGAAACGGAGCCTTATCCATAGCTACTGGCGTATCAGCAAGCTGAGAAAATGCTGATTGCATTAAGACATAAACAAAGATAAAAAATAATGGAAGATGAGTTTTTTTACTGGATATCATACTTCTCTCCGATCAATATTCTTAAATGGTTAGAGTTCTGCCAAACGTTGGTTAATCAAATATTTCGCCTGTGAAATAATCCTATCAATTAATTCTTTAACGGTTGGGACATCGTTGATAAGGCCTGTAACCAGCCCGCAAGACCATACGCCAGAGTCCATTTTTCCATTTAACATGATTTCCGGATAAACCCCGACAACTTCATCCTGTATGGCCGCAAAATCAATATCCTGCCCTAAAGACTTTTCTTTTTTAAGTAGACGCTCTACAGCCACATTATTGAGTACTCGCTCAGTATTTCTGAGTGGCCTCATCACCAAGCGAGTATCAAGCTCAGTTGCATTGAGCAATGCCTGCTTAACATTCTCATGCACAGGTGCTTCTTTTGTAGCAATAAATCTTGTACCCATATTAATCCCCTCAGCACCCATCGCTAGCGATGCAACTAACGATCGGCCGTCAGCCATCCCTCCAGATGCCACAAAGGGTATTTCTAATTCATCGGCTGCACGCGGTAATAAAATAAAATTTGGAATATCGTCTTCACCTGGATGACCACCACACTCAAAACCATCCACAGATACCGCATCACATCCAATTGACTGTGCTTTTAAAGAATGTCGTATAGATGTGCACTTATGAATTACCTTTATTCCTGCATCCTTCAGCGGAGGCAGATATTTTTCTGGATTATATCCAGCTGTTTCTACAATTCTAATATTACTATCAACAATAGCCTGAATAAGGCCGGGATAGTCAGGAGGAGTTAAAGATGGAAGAAATGTTAAATTTACGCCGAAAGGTTTTTCAGTCATCTCCTTACAACGTTCAATTTCCCGTTTTAGTTTCTCCGGTGTACCTTGCGTAAGACCTGTAATGATGCCAAACCCGCCAGCATTTGAAACCGCCGCTGCTAATTCTGCAAATCCAACGTAATGCATCCCACCTTGAATGATTGGATATTCAACACCTAGCATCTCAGTTATACGTGTCTTCATAACAACATTCTTTAAAAAATTATTTTTTAATTATGAATAAGTGCGGTAATACAATTACACCCGCTAAAAAGCCTCTACTGCCATTCTTGCAATAGGCTCTCCCCACTCTTGCACGAAATGCCCAGCATTTGGAATTTCAATTGGGGTTGGACAATTATTTATAGAAGATAGAAGTTCATTCATAATTTTTGGTCCCAAGACTGGATCCTGCATGCCAATAACCATAGCACTTTGTCCTTGCCACCGTGTCTTCCACCAAGTACGCGCTTGCCGTGATAACGATGCACCGGGCGCGTTAACATTATCAGGAAGTAATTCTGGGAAACGTCTAACTCCTGCTTTATATGTTATATCCGGAAACGGGGCATCATAGGCGATTGATTCGTCATCACTAAGACAATCTACAGTACGCTTCATCAAGCGGGAGATATTAAGATCTGGTTTGCTACGAACAAAATCCCGCCAGGCCAGAAACCCTTCGCCTAAGGGTTTATCTCCAGTACCTAACGTAGTGTTCATAACCAGCAATGCTGAAAAAATTTCGGGTTCACTTACCGGCAATGTAAGACCAATTATTCCTCCCCAATCCTGACAAACCAGACGCACTTTTTGAAGCTTCATTCTTCGCAAGAAAAATAACAGCATTTCTCTATGAAAATCAAAAGTATAGAGAGCTTCATCATCTGACTTATCTGATCGGCCAAACCCAATAAAGTCGGGAGCAACAACCCTATGCCCAGCTTTAACAAAAACTGGAATCATCTTACGGTATAAATAGCTCCAGGTCGGTTGACCATGAAGACATAACCAAGTTACATCTGCATCAGCTGGGCCCTCATCTACATAATGCACCCGAAAACTATGCTCACTATGAATATAATCAAAATAGTTAGGTTTATATGGAAAATCTTTCAAATCATTAAAACGATCATCCGGAGTACGAAGTATATTCATGTTTGCTTCTTATAGGTTCTTAATAAAATTAACATACATGATATCTATCCTTAGTGGCATCATAAAGAATGCAAAAAGATCACATAACAACGAACTAACCTTAATGATATTGACGAAATCAATTTGCCGCTTCATGCTTTTTGTTTAAATATCAATACATACCCATAAAAATCCTCGTATAAGGAACCCTAATGAGAGAGGCAGTAATCGTATCAACCGCTAGAACCCCAATTGGCAAAGCATATAGAGGTGCATTTAATAACACAGAAGCACCAACGCTAGGTGGGCATGCGGTAAAGCATGCAGTTGAACGTGCAGGATTAAATCCAGATGAGGTGGAAGATGTAATTTTTGGTTGTGCTATGCCTGAAGGAACTCAGAGCTGTAATACGGCGCGGCAAATTGCACTTTCAGCTGGTCTGCCGGTCACCACATCGGCCATGACTGTAGATCGACAATGTTCTTCAGGGATGATGGCAATCGCGCTCGCTGCCAAAACCATACTAGCTAATGAAAGTAACATTATGGTTGGTGGTGGAATAGAATCAATCAGTCTCGTACAAAACGAGCATGCAAATAGGTATAGGCATAATGATGGCCGCTTACTTGCCGCACATGAGCATATCTATATGCCTATGATTGACACGGCTGAGATCGTTGCCAAACGTTATAAGATAAGTCGAGACCGTCAGGATGAATACGCCCTGCAGAGCCAACAGCGCACCGCTAGTGGTCAAAAGAATGGTAAGTTTGATGATGAGATTGTTCCGCTAGCTTCAAATAAAGGTGTGATTGATCGTGAAACGGGAATAATTAGCTTTGAAGATGTGATGCTTGAAAAAGATGAAGGGAATAGGGCTGATACAACCATTGAAGGCCTATCGTCACTCAAGCCGATTAAAGATGATGGATTTATAACAGCAGGCAATGCTAGCCAGTTATCAGATGGAGCATCTGCATCTGTGGTTATGGAAGCGCATATGGCTGAAAAAAAAGGTCTGAACCCGCTGGGAATTTATCGCGGTACTGCAGTAGCTGGATGCGAACCTGATGAAATGGGCATAGGTCCAATTTTTGCTGTGCCAAAATTACTCAAACAGGCCGGTCTAAAAATGGATGATATTGACCTTTGGGAACTTAATGAGGCCTTCGCCGTACAAGTAATTTATTGTCAAGATAAATTGGGGATTCCAAACAATCACTTAAACGTTAATGGAGGTTCCATTTCAATCGGCCATCCTTATGGCATGTCTGGTGCTCGCATGGTTGGGCATGCCTTAATCGAGGGCAAAAGGCGTGGCGCAAGATATGTTGTATGCACAATGTGTATTGGTGG
>DJLG01000017.1:6614-7207 GCA_002434915.1 Proteobacteria bacterium UBA6522 | reverse complement strand
GTACGGACGGGATAACCGCTGAAAGCATCTAAGCGGGAAGCCCCCCCTAAGATAAATTTTCCCTGGGGACTTGATCCCCCTGAAGGGCCGTTGAAGACTACAACGTTGATAGGCTGGGTGTGGAAGTTCAGTAATGAATGAAGCTAACCAGTACTAATTGCCCGTGAGGCTTGACCATATAACACCCAAGAAGTCTGTGCGACCTAGGATCAATCCAATTTTTTTTGATGTTTTTCTTTTGATTTTGATATGAAAGAAGAGCATCATCCAGTTTGCCTGGCGGCCATAGCGGATGGGAACCACCCGATCCCATTTCGAACTCGGAAGTGAAAACGTCCAGCGCCGATGGTAGTGTGGGGTCTCCCCATGTGAGAGTAGGTCACCGCCAGGTTTTTATTTAGTATCCCTTTGATCGAAAGGTCGAAGGGATTTTTTTTGTTTTCATTTATAGCTTAGACATTGCCATAACCATGGAAAAACATTTCGGTATCAAAATCATGTTTTATAAACGGGACATTAAAAAGTGAATACTTAGAAAATTTTTAAAGTATTCTCAATACACTATTCGATCTATTTAAATAGCAAGAAATTAT
>DJLG01000017.1:0-6273 GCA_002434915.1 Proteobacteria bacterium UBA6522 | reverse complement strand
ACTATTACACTCTCGTGTTATAGGTTATATACAATGGTATCCAAAGTTTTTATTGGCACAACAAAGAGGACTGAAAAATCGCTAACAGATTCAATAATGTATTAGAGACTATTGGGAATACGCCAGCAATTCGAATACAGAAGCTTGCCCCCAAAAATATAAATCTTTATGCAAAGGTTGAGGCTTTCAACCCTATGGGGTCTGTTAAGGATCGTTTAGCTTTAGGCATCATTGAAGATGCTGAACGTTCGGGTGCTCTTAAGCCAGGCCAGACCGTGGTGGAGGCCACTAGCGGTAATACAGGAATTGGTCTTGCTATGGTCTGTGCCCAGAAGGGTTATCCATTAGTAATGACAATGGCTGAAAGTTTTAGTATTGAACGCCGCAAGTTGATGCGTTTTCTTGGTGCTAAGGTTATCTTAACGCCTGCTAAAGCCAAGGGCAGCGGAATGTTGGCAAAAGCCGTAGAGCTTGCCGAGGCACATGACTGGTTTCTATGTCGCCAGTTTGAGAATGAGGCAAATGCGGATATGCATTCCCGAACTACCGCACAGGAAATTCTGAATGATTTTAAAGGAGAACGTTTGGATTATTGGGTCAGTGGTTTTGGCACAGGAGGCACTTTAAAAGGAGTATCGCGAGTTCTTAAAAAAGAGCGACCAGAAACGCAGATTGTCGTATGCGAACCTGATAATTCACAGCTTATTGGCAGTGGAATACCCCAGCCAGGCTTAGAGAGTCACCCCGCCTTTCAGCCACACCCAATGCAGGGATGGTCTCCAGATTTTATTGCAAAATTAACAGCAGATGCATTTGACTCAGCGCTGGTAGATTCCCTAATTCCAGTTAAAGGTGATGAGGCTATCCGTTTATCCAAGGAACTTGCACAACAGGAAGGTATTTTTACAGGTATATCGGGTGGTGCAACTTTGGCCGGTGCTCTGGATGTTTGTCAATCAGCTCCAAAGGGGTCGACAGTTCTATGTATGTTGCCAGATACCGGGGAACGTTATCTTTCAACGCCTTTGTTTGAAGATATAGCTGAGGGCATGACAGAGGCAGAGATAGAACTTTCCAAATCAACGCCGAGCTATATAGCGGAATAAAAGTAGTTGGTCGGTTTTAATTTAATATCCAGTGAGTTCCGCATAGCCATTCCCTGTTAGTGTTCTTCCTGCCTGATTACCGTTAACCTGCACAGCACCTTCCCAGTAACGTACGGTGAGATTTAGTTCCTGTTCATTTAGATAAGGTTGGATGGTCAATTCTATTCCTTCGCGTGGGATAGACATTTTCCAGCTGATGGGATATGTGGCACTAGTTTCAGGGCTTGTCCAATATTGTAGGGGTTCTAAAACCACGTCATTCATAGATAAACTGATTCGTCCGCCATTGTGCAGCACTATTGAGCCTCCGCTGTAGGGGCTGGACTGAAGGTCATCAGTGCGTAATCGGTAATACATGATTTCTCGCCCATCCGAGAGCTGTAATCCAAACCAATCCCAGCCAGCTATATCTGGGCTTAATGAACTGGTCCCCCATTCTCTGTCCATCCAAGCTAATCCTGTAACATCAAATGATGTGTCATCAACCCGCAAGGTGCCCGTCGCATTGAGATTAGTCAGAGAGTAATAATAAGAGGCATTTCCTTCCTCTGGACCTTTTTCGTCAACACCACCATTTCCATGGCTCACCGGGGGTTTTTGGGTTTCAAGAGTAAGGTCAAGGGTAATACGGTCAGAGCTTGCGTTCAGAATAAGTGGAGAGATGTTTTGCCCATTTCCCAAAATAGACCAATCTTCTAGCCAAATTCTAAAGGGATCCATTTGGCTGCCCGCAAGGTTTAGGGCTTGTCGTGAAAAACGTTCTACCGCTATGAATTTCTCTCCCTCAGTATCTGTTACGGCAAAGTGTCCCATCCATACTTGGCTAGCTCCCCATTGTGATTGTCTAGGTGTTGGGGTTGAATCCAAACCAAAACGAAAAAAAGTTAGTTCAAACCCAAAATGCCGCTCTTCAGTGGTTTCAAGATTGCCAGTGAAGTACCACCATTCATTTTGATAGTCATCATGACTACTGTGGTCAGTAGGGAAATCGAACATTCTTTGAGTTAAGACACGTTTGTATCCGTCTGTACCAGACTCACTTAAAAACTGGGTAGCGTTGCTTCCTTGAACCGAAGTTGTTTTTTTTGATTCTGAGCAGGCCACAAGAATAACCATGCTTAATAGCAATATATTTTTCATTGGTTATTCATCCCTTAGCTGGGGTGCTACGCTCGATTTAACAGCGCGCATCGCTGGATATATTCCAGCTAAAATTGACGCAGTTACAGCGAGTAGTAATCCTAGTAAGAGTGGTTGACTGGATAGTTCAAGGTTCATACTCCAACCAAATGATCGAAGATTGATAACAAAGATTAGGAGCCCTGCCATAATGATGCCGAGCGGCATTGCAAATAGCCCAGATGCAAGGCCTAGTAAAGTGGTTTGTCCCAAGGTCAGAATGCCAATTTGACGAGGCGCAATACCTATAGCCCGAAGGACTGCAACCTCTCTACCTTTTTCTAGCTCTATAGACATAAGAGCACTTGCTAACCCAAGAAATGCAACCAATCCCGCAAGAATTCTAAGAACCTCCGTAATTTTGAAAGTTTGATCAAAAATAGAAAGTGAACGCTCTTTTATAAAATCATTTGATCGCAGCCTAATTGTTGAATTATTACCTAAAATTTCTCTGATTCCAGAAACTGTATTATCCCTGTCAGCCCTAGGATTTATGTAGACGCCCACCCCATTGACCATTTCGTCCCGCCAATATGTTCGATACATTTCAAGCGGCATTAATACGGTTCCCACGTTAGTATTGTAGTCACGAAAAAACCCCAGAATTATGAATGGTTTTTGTCCTTGTATCGTAGGTAGGTAAAGCTCATCACCTGGGGTTAAATTATGGCGAAATCCTAGTGGTTCAGAGACTAGGATGCCTTGGTTTGATCCTAATTTCTCAATTGCCTGCGGGACTTGGTCATTAACCACGACTCCCCAGCCTTGGGGCCCCGGCATTTGTGCGCGGAGACTTACTTCACCTATCTCTGTTGGTATACGCGTGAAACGTGTAACGCTTGTACCTAGAACTCCCGGTAAAATATTGATCGCTTCAATTTGAGAAGAGGTAATAGCATTATCTGCCTCTGTACTTAGATATATGTCTGCTGTCAGTGTGCCTGAAAGCCATTCTTCAACGCTAATCCTAAAACTATTCACCATCAAACCGATACCTATAACTGTTGCTACAGCTACGGATAGGGCGGCAGTGGCAACACCAGTACGGCTTAGGGACGTTGATACTCCGCGAGCTGCGAGAGAACCCGCTATACCAAAAATATATTCAAAAATCGGCTCGACTACTTTCGCAAATATTCGGGTTGCAGTTGGCACCAACAAGGCACTTGCTGCAATTATAAAAAATAATCCTGCAAAACCGACGAACAGACTCCTTGTTGAGAGCCCAAGCAATGCCAGAGCGACGGCCATGATAGGAATGGAAAAAAGGGCAGCCCTATCAGTAAGTTTTAGAGCTGATCGTTCCAATGCAGATCGACTCATTGCGGCATGGGGAGAGGTGCGCGCAGCGTCGAGAGCTGGTGCGGCCGCAGCCAGTAGAGAAGTTCCTAAACCTAGAACTAGACCTTTTGCATATAACCAGGGTGGTGGATTGGCCGCAGCCACATTGGATCGAAAGTAAAAATCTCCAACTGTTTGCAGGACTAGATCAACTAAAGTCTTTGCTAATTGGTGACCGAGAAGCAAGCCTAATATCGTAGCTATAGAACCTATTAAAAACGCTTCTACAAGGATTCCTAGTAGCAGTTGGTTTCGGCTAACCCCGATCGCTCGCAAAACCCCAAAAGTTTTTCGTCGTTGGATAACCGCAAAGGACATGGTGGCATAAATCAAGAATATGCCTACAAGCAACGCTAAAAGACTCAATGCTGTTAGATTAATGCGGAAGGCTCTCGCGAGCTCATCAAAGGATGCATTTCTATCATTTGCATTCACTAGTACAACACCGCTTAGTCCAAGAGATGGTATTTTTTCTGCCTCTATATCACTTAGGATCAGGTCGATTCTTGAAATAGTCTTCCTGTCTAATAGTTCTTGCGCTGTGGCAATATCCATGACAATAGGTGTTGTGGCACCTTCTTCAGCTAAGGATATTTCTGTAACAGGACCAATGATCTGAACAGTTTTTTGAGTGTTTTCAAAGATGAGGTCTAGCTGGGACCCAACCTGAAGACCAAGTTCCAGCATTAAAGATTCTGGTGCCAAGATGGTTGCCGGTTCTGCTATCAATTGGCGAAGAGTTGTTCCATCCCCTGGGATAAAACTTGAAAAACCACGGAAACTTGGTTCTTTTAAAGGGTCAATGCCTATAACTGTGAATTCACGGGATGGAGCTTGTGCAAGTCTGATCTCGTCTTCGATAATTGGAGCCGCTAGCTGCAGGCCATGTTTTAGACGCAGATCTTGGTAGAGTGAGTTTGGAATGTCGCCCCCGACACCTACCAGGTGATGAGTAGTTTGCCCAGTTATTAAGTTAGCTGAAAGTTCGAAGGCTCTTCTTGCGCTGTCGTTTGCGAGATCTACTCCTACATAAACTGCAACTCCAAGTGAAATGCCAGTAATCGCCAGAAACAATTGCCACGGACGTTTAAGATAGAAGCGAGTCGCAGCACTACCTAAGAGTCTATTCACATTATTGCCTCGTTGAGGTCTGATCCGTGAATAGAGAAAACACGGTCAGCTAGTCCAATAACTTCTTTGCTATGGGTTGCCATGATGAGAGTTGTGCCACGCTGACGACAAGTTCTATTTAGCAGTTCTAGAACTTCATTTGCTGTATCAAGATCAAGGTTTCCTGTCGGCTCATCAGCGAGGATGATATCTGGTTTGTGAGCTAGGGCTCGGGCTATTGCTACCCGTTGCTGTTCGCCGCCAGAAAGCTCTTCTGGAAATCGTTGATCAAATCCAGACAGCCCAAATTCTTCCAGTAGCGATAATGCCCGTTCAATAGTTTCCTTCTTGTTTATTCTATTTAGAGCCATGGGCAAGCGAATATTTTCTAAGGCTGTAAGCGTGGGTATTAAATTAAAAAACTGAAATATAAACCCAAGCTTTTGGCGCCGTAATTTTGAAAGTTCTTCTTCGTTCAGGTTGGTTAGTGAGTTTCCCGAGACTTTTATTGTCCCATCTGTTGGTTGTTCTAAACCGCCAATTAGGTTTAGTAAGGTAGATTTTCCAGAGCCACTGCGCCCAACTACAACAACAAACTCACCATTTCTAACGCATAGATCACAATTAGATAGAACAACATGAGTTCCATAGTTTTTTTGGATATTAACCAGTTCAATTTGATTTTCTACATTGATCATGTCGAAGAACGCACTATTTTTTATGATGCTCGATGAGTCTGATTTGGGAGTATATTCTGGTCTATGTGAAACAGATTGCGAAATCTTTTAGATGCTAGCCATATACAATGATCAGGTATGTTAGCACTAGGACGCTTTTTGGTTTTGAGCTACTTCTCATAAAACTGGCGTTGAGCAATAAAAAAGGAAAATGGATGAAACTGTACTACTTCCCAGGTTCGCCTAGCCCACGCAAAGTGGGTATATTTATTTCTGAGAAAGGCCTTGAAATACCTTCTGTAACACTCAATTTGCGCGAGGGTGAGCATCTAACAGAAGAGTTTGCAGCCATACATCCTGGGCTTACGCTGCCCGTTTTGGAACTGGATGATGGTACTTGTATCACCGAAAGTCTTGCTATCGCACACTATCTTGAGCAAGAAAACCCTTCTCTAAATCTTCTGGGCACAGATGCTAAAGAGCAGGCATTAATCTTAATGTGGCATGACATTGCAACATTTGAAGGCTATCTTGGTATCCAAGAATATCTTAGAAATTCACCTGAATTTGGCGAGGGGCGAGCTCTTCCAGGGCCAATGCCCATTGAACAAATAAGCGCTTTGGTAGAACGTGGTGAGAAAAGAACCATCGCATTTTTTGATAAGGTTGATAAACGTTTGAGCAATAACACTTATCTGGCAATAGAACGTTATACCTATGCTGACATTGTTACCTATGTATATTTGGAATTTGCACAACGTGTGATAGGGAAGGATTTATTTCAGGATAGAAAGCACCTTGCATCTTGGGCTGCAAGTATTTCTGCGCGCCCAGCCATTAAAGCTATTGATGGTTGACTG
>DJLG01000163.1:3993-9743 GCA_002434915.1 Proteobacteria bacterium UBA6522 | reverse complement strand
GCTGTGCAAAAAGCCCTGATTAATACATCAATGGCTTCGCTGCTTCCACGAGTAATCAACATCTCCTCTTCATGAATATTATAGTGAGAGGCAAGACATGCACGCAGAGCATATGGTCGCGGTGGTGGGTACCTATTAAGACCTCTTTTTGTGTCATCGCCTGATGATCTATATGGGGATTCATTAGCATTCATGCGAATAAGGCCTGGCTCATATACTCCTGGGGTATAAGGAATAATAGATCGCAGTTCTGGGCGAGCCAAATCAAGTACATCAGTTTCCATTAGGCTCACTCCTTTTTAAATCCTTAAGTGCATTAAGTCGTAAGCTAACGGCCTGACGATGGCCATCTAATCCTTCAAGTGTCGCAAGTTGTTCCGCAACAGGACCAATTTTTTGAAATCCATCAGGCGTAAGTGTTTGAACAGTCATTGAGCGCAAAAAATCAGAAACCCCTAAGCTTGAATATGAGCGGGCATAACCGTAAGTGGGCAACACATGATTGGTGCCACTGCAGTAGTCACCTATAGCTTCAGGGGCCCATGGACCAAGAAATACTGAACCAGCAGCCTGAACTTTTTTAAGAGCTGCTTTAGGGTTTTCTACCTGAAGCATAAGGTGCTCTGGAGCATATTGGTTAGCAACAAATAAAGCTGTATCTAAGTTTTCAACAAGTATTACATGTGAGTTTTTTAAGGATCTCTCAACAATCTTTTTTCGACTTAAGTTTTGTTGCTGCTGTTCAACTTCTTCTATTGCTAACTTTAAAAAAGCCTCATTGGTACCAATTAAAATAACTTGTGAATCTGGCCCATGTTCAGCTTGAGAGAGTAGGTCAGACGCAACAAAAACAGGATTCGCTTCTTTGTCAGCGATAACCATGATTTCTGAAGGTCCTGCTGGCATATCTCTTGCTGCGCCTTCAGAGTCTTGAGCAACCTGTGATTTTGCGGCTGTTACCCATGCGTTACCAGGACCAAATACCTTTGAGACTTTTGGGATAGATTCTGTCCCATATGCCATGGCAGCGATGGCTTGCGCCCCACCTACCTTAAAAATTACCGATATATTGCATACTTTAGCGGCATAAAGAACAGCAGGATTAACTTTACCATCAGACTGTGGTGGGCTACATAGGATTACTTGAGTGCAACCTGCAAGCATTGCCGGAACTCCAAGCATCAAAGCTGTTGAAGGTAAGGGGGCATTTCCAGCAGGCACATAAAGTCCAACATCATGTATTGGTCGACTGACACGTTCACAGTAAACACCAGGAGTAGTTTCTACAGCTATGGGCTCTGGTAGTTGAGCGCTATGAAACCGAGCTATATTGGCTTTAGCTTCCTCAATAGCACGTTTGTCAGTTTTGGATAATAATTTTTCAGCCCGTCTAATTTCATCTGGTGAGACCAAAATATTTGAGAGACAAACTGAATCAAGCTCTTTTGTTAGCGATATAAGTGCCCGATCTCCTTCATCCTTAACTACCTTTATGATTTCAGAAACACGCTCTTGTAGTAGCAAATCATTTGATAAGGCAGGTCGTTTAAGAAGTGCTATCTGTTCTTTAGGACTCAGTTTTTTCCAGTTATGTAGCTTCATTAGTCTTACGCAAGCATTTTTTCCACTGGAAGTACCAGCATTGAACTTGCTCCTGCATCCTTTAGGTCCTCAAGAGTTCCCCAAAAAACATTCTCTCGACATACGGCATGTACCGCGACTTTATCTTGTCGACCTTCTAACGGGATAATTGTTGGCGCTTCGCTACCAGGAAGAAGTCTACGAATTTCCTGTAAAGCATCTCGTGGCGCATGAAGCATAATGTACTTGCTTTCTTTAGCTTGCAGTACTCCTTTAATCCTTTGCAAAAGACGATTGATCCAGTCAGTCTTAGAATCTACTAATATTGATGGCGTCTGAATCAATGTGGCAGTGCTCTCAAGAATAGTTTTTGCCTCATATAGATTATGAGCTTTCATGGTTGCTCCACTCGAAACAAGATCACAAATTATGTCGGCCCTTCCAAGGCTTGGCGCTATTTCTACTGCTCCAGAGAATTGAATTACACTCGCATTAATTTCGTTTTCCTTTAAATAGGCTTTCACTATTGCCGGATAACTAGTAGCTATTCTCTTTCCTTCTAAAGACTCTGAACCCAAGAAATCATCACCATCTGGAATGCCAAAGGAAAGTCTGCAATGCCCATAATCAAGTGAAACTAGTTTCTTGAAAATTTCTGTTTTACTGGTTTCTTCTATGTTGAGCCTAGATTCTTCAATAATATTTCCTCCGACTATTCCTAGGTCGCATACATCTTCTTGGACTAACCCAGGAATGTCATCATCACGAACTAGAAGCACATCGATAGGCATATTTTCTCCATAACAAATCAATTGATCACGTCCACGCGAGTACCTAAGCCCACAACGGACTAATAAATCCATTGAGTGATCTGTCAATCGACCAGATTTTTGCACGGCAATTTTTATGCGTGTTTCATTGCTATCCATTGATGCATTCCTTGTTTTGTCAGTTTTATTGCTGAGAGCAAGATCGTTGTAGGGCTGTTTTATAACCGCCATTACCATCGGTAAGGGTACGTGCAACTCGTCCTATCGTTGTTACTGAAACTCCAGTTTTTTTATGTATTTGCCTATAGGGCAGGCCACCCACCAGATGCGGAACTACCGCCCATCTATCAATTAAAGCCTCAAGTTCTGATGGCGTACAAAGATCTGAAAAGAACCTGCGACAATCTTCCGTACTATCTAATGTCATTACGGCACGATAAAGTGCTAACTCAGCCTTTTCTTGTACTAAATTTTTCTTTTCGCGGTTTTCTTTCATAATAATAGCGTACTAATGTATTAGTGTAATAGTGTGCTATTACAGTAGCACGCTTATCCGGATAAAACAAAATTAATGAGGTTAATGAATGGGTCAGTTGAAATATTGGTGTTTATTTTATTTAAGTTAAAACTTATAGAAGTGTGCAATCAAGCCAATAAATGTGGCAATTATTGCCTATAATTCATGTACATCCGAATCACAATTGAAATTTATCTCAATGTTTAACGAAGCAGCATCATTAAAGACTAAGTCGCTAGAAGTGTGGCGGGGAGGGTTATGTCTATTTGAAGGTCTCGATTTCACATTAGAATCTGGACAAGTCGCGATTGTTAGTGGTGCTAATGGGTGTGGCAAAACTACATTATTGCGAATCCTCTCCGGTATGAACCAAGCAGCTGGAGGTTATGTGACTTGGAGAGGTGAGAAAATTCATCGCCTAAATGCAGAGTCACAAGCAGAGATAGCTTATCAAGGTCATTTGGATGGACTTAAGAAAGAATTTACTGTCTTAGAAAACCTTCGTTTCTATCAGGCAATGAGTAATCAGAAAAAGCCATTAGAAAGCTTGTTAGAGGAGCTTAGATTAGGGCCTTACCAAAACCGGCAGGTCCGTTATTTATCAGCTGGGCAAAGGAGGCGGGCAGCATTAGGTTGTATGAGGGTAAAAACTGCAAAACTTTGGTTGCTCGATGAGCCATTAACAAACCTTGATACAAAGGGAGCAAGCCTGATTTCAAGCTGGATTTCTGAACATGCGAAGTCCGGCGGAATTGCTGTGGTAGCAACGCATCAAAGAGAAAGCCTTATCCAAACAGCAACAATAGAAATTGAGCTTTAAATGGATATATTTATATTAATATTATTACGCGATCTACGATTGTCTTTTAGACGCTGGAACGAACTAGCGATGCCATTACTGTTTTTCATTATCATCGCTTCATTGTTCCCTCTTGCCTCATCGCCAGAAATTTCACAGCTGCGTGATTATGGTGGTGCTGTTATATGGATCTCTGCGCTGTTATCCTCATTACTAGCATTGGATGGCTTATTTCGTGTAGATGCGCAAGATGGGAGCATGGAGCAATTGATTCTCAGTCCGACCCCCTTAGGGGTCATAGTATTGGCAAAAATTATTGCGCATTGGATAGTTAGTGGTGTCCCGCTAGTTATAGCGTCACCATTACTAGCTCTATCTTTTTACCTACCTTTAGAGGCTTTGCCAGTCTTTATTTTGGCTATAGCTTTAGCGACGCCAATTCTCAGTGTTTTAGCAGCCATAGGGGCGGCTCTCACAGTATCGTTACGTGGAGGTGGAGCGCTTATTGGTTTGCTAATGTTACCGATGATGGTTCCTGTATTGATATTTGGAACATGGGCTACAGATGCTGCTGTACAGGGTGAAAATCCTATAGGAGCATTACTTTTACTAGCTTCCCTGGCAATACTTTCTATTTCATTAGGCCCCTTAGCTGCAGCAGGCGCAGTTAAAGTAGCTATGGAGTAAAGGTTGTTGTGAAATAAAAATGGCATTCATACGGCATAACTTGGTACGAATAGTTAATACAATCAGCGTACTAAACACTAATTTTTGGCGCTGGTTTCATCAGTTGGCTTCACCGCCCCATGTATTCGCTTTAGCAGGCCGCGTATGCCCATGGTTTGCAGGATTGGCGATTATTTTTTTAGTAGCTGGTACTTATGGGGGATTGGTACTAGCTCCAGCTGATTATCTTCAAGGAGATGGATTTCGAATTATCTACGTGCATGTCCCTAGTGCATACCTTGGAATGCTTGCATATATGGTGATGGCTTCAAGCGCTGCTATTGGCTTTATCTGGCGTATGAAGATGGCTCATGGCCTTGCTGTTAGTGCTGCTCCTCTTGGTGCATGGTTTACTGTTCTTGCTTTGGTTACCGGAGGAATATGGGGCAAACCTATGTGGGGAACCTATTGGCAATGGGCTGATGCCAGATTAATGTCAGAGCTAATGCTACTTTTTCTTTTTTTGGGTTATATGGTACTACGAGCATCCTTTGATGATCGAGATAAGGCTGATCGCATAAGCGCTATTCTTGCAGTAGTTGGCGTTATTAATATTCCTATAATTCATTACTCTGTTGAATGGTGGAGCACCCTTCACCAGGGCCCAACAATCGCTAAGCTCGATGAGCCCTCTATTACAATGGACATGTTGATACCTTTGCTTATCATGATAATAGGTTTTACAGCTTTTTTTGGCTGGTTACTTTGTAAAAGATTACAGGGAGAAATATTAAAGCGTGAGAGACAGACACGCTGGGTTGATGGTCTTATTAAAGGTAGAACAGCATGATGGAATTCATGCTTATGGGCGGGTATGCGGGGTATGTATGGTCTGCATACGGTATTACAATGCTTGTTCTGGTAGCTAATGTATGGATGGCATATAGGTTCCATGCAAAGTGGCTTAAACGCGCTCAGGAAGAGGGTATGACGAAAGTTTCGACACGACAGCCAAGAGTGAGGCGCATTTCATGACCGCGCGTCAAAATAGAATGATTTTGATTGGTCTTGTGATAACAGGAGTTACTGTTTCAGCTTTTCTTGCTCTTCGAGCATTTGAGGAGAATTTATTATTCTTTTTCAGTCCAGCTCAGGTGGCAGCAGGGGAGGCACCTACTGATAGAACTTTTCGATTAGGTGGCATGGTTTTAGAAGACAGCATTAACCGTGAAATAGGCAGTTTAACTTTGAATTTCATAGTCACCGACTATACAGCTTCTATTCCAGTCAGTTACACGGGGGTGTTACCCGATCTTTTTGCAGAAAATCAGGGCGTTGTAGCTAGAGGGACTTTAGATAATCAGGGTGGCTTTATTGCAGAGGAAATTTTGGCAAAGCATGATGAAAACTATATGCC